>JBIOHE010000323.1:0-4966 GCA_044448725.1 Sphingobacteriales bacterium
CACTAAAACAACATTTCACCCGGCGGCACAACGCCTTTCAAACGCAGATAAATAGTTGTTTGTCCGCGGTGGTGGGTCTGATGCTCAAACGCCTTGCCGAAAATGTTAGCCTTTGAAATTGATTTACCCTCAACACTTCCCATCTCATCCAATTGCGCAGCTGTCATCCCCTGCAGCGAGCTGATCACAAAATCATAACTGTCCATTACCGCTTTTGTGGTTGCATCCTTTGTTTGCGCGACTGTCTTTTCGGCGTAAGCCTGTCCCATGGGGCTTGTTTTCCCGCTTGCCGAGGATGCAAAATAATAATTGGCATCGGCTAAGTGAAGCATTTGCTGCGCAAACGAGCGGATCTCTGGTGTTGGTTTAAACCCAAAGCCATCTGCCGGCATGGCATCCAGGTAAGCCTTGGTGTAAGCTTTTGCCCGCTGCCATTCGGCAACTTGTTGTGTCTGCGTAAATTGCGCAAAAACCGAACTGCTGACAAAAACCAATGCCAGGAGCGTGAAAAATAATGATAGTCGTTTCATAGTTTGATTATTTTTGGTTATTAATATATTTAGGGTTGCTATTTTAAGGTCTGAATCCATTCAAAAATAAGCAATACTTTCCAATCAAAACCAAATTTACGCTACAACCAATACTTCTTTTTTCGCCTTCTTCGCTTTGCTTTCGGCAAACAGCAATACGACCATCAAAATTAAACCTATTGCAAAAAAGCAATCTAAAGCTAATGTTGAATCGCGCATTTTGCCTGTCAGTGATTCAACCAAGCCAAAAGTAAACAGGCCCACCACAATTGCAAGTTTTTCCGTAACATCATAAAAGCTGAAGAACGATGCTGTATCCGGGATATTTGGAGGAAGGTATTTTGAGTAGGTTGACCGGGATATAGACTGCACCCCACCCATAACTGCTCCTACTACTACCGCCGCCGCAAAAAATTGCGCAGTACTGGTAACAAAATATACTAAAAGACAGAGTACTGTCCAGATGGAAACTAATACTATAAGTGTTTT
Organism: Sphingobacteriales bacterium; assembly: GCA_044448725.1. Lineage (GTDB taxonomy): Bacteria > Bacteroidota > Bacteroidia > Sphingobacteriales > Sphingobacteriaceae > Mucilaginibacter. Next base: position 1,020 of record JBIOHE010000323.1, read on the forward strand.
CACATTACCAATTTTCCCGGAAACTTTTGCAGTCAGCCATGCGCCAATAATACCAACCACCTGTATTGAAAGAATGATTTCAATAAGGGTATCGTCGGGCATGTGTAATTCTTTGGAGGCAAAATTAGCAGCAACCAGCATAATGGTTTGCACACCAACCGAATAGAAAAAGAAAGATGATAAAAAACGTTTTAACAACGGCAGGGTTTGTATCTTTTTGAAAACCCTGCCCAATTCTATAAACCCGCCTGTGAAGACATTATAATTATGCTTGCCGGGCGCTGGTTCGCCCTTAGGCAATAGCCTGAATGGTATAATAGAAAAACCCATCCACCAAACGAATATCAGCACGAACGACAACCGCTCGGGCAGGGCCTGGTGAATTTCTTCTTTTAAACCAACCAAACCCGGATCTTCTATCACCACCAAACATAAAAGCTGCATCACTAAACTACCGGCGTAACCGTACATAAAACCTTTGGCGCTTACGCTATCCATCTGATCGTCTGTAGCGATCTGCGGCAGGTATGAATTGTAAAAAACAAAGCCTCCGCAATACCCTATACATGCCAGCGCGTAAAATATTAGTGGCAGTTCAAGCGCCGGGGTACCTGTTTGAACCGGCTTAAACCAAAATAATCCGGCGCAGGAAAGCGCGCCCAGCCAGGTAAAAAACTGAAGGTAACGTTTTTTATTCCCCCGATAATCGGCGATTGATGTGAGTATGGGAAGCAAAATCACAATAAGTAAATAGGCAGCTCCCAAAACATAAGTAAGGATCACCGTATTCACAAATTCATGCCCGAAGAAGGTAACCTTATCGTGGTTCGGACTTGAATTTTGAAAAGTTGTATAAAATACATAGTAGGCCGGAAAAATGGTTGAAGTAATCACCATATTGTAAGATTGGTTGGCCCAATCGAACATGCACCATGCCCAGATGGTCTTCTTGTCGTTTTTTGCTTTCATAAAGGCCCTAAAATATGTAAATTTTAGAGTTTACAAAAACTAATAGCGAAGTGCTTTAAAATAATGGTGTACCTGGCCGTTAAAATGTCCGAAAGGCCACTCAAATATCCTTCACATCCGAAGCATTTATCCAGCCTTCATTACCGTTGCCAATCCTTATTTTCATCCAGCCATTGCTGGTATCCAGAATATTTACTTTGGTCCCGTCATGTAAAACAAAGACGTTGCCCGACTTCTCAACCGGTCCGTTTTTAACGGTTACTGAGCTGCTGAATATTATAGCCTGCCGGTGTGCGGAAAAATAATTCAATTGCATGCCGGCAACAAATACGGTAAAAACACCGAGGAAGAACAAAGTGATTGAACAATAAAAAGAAGCTTTTTTGATGGAAACCGAATTGGTAAAAAAGTAGATGATCAAAACACCCGAAGCCAATAAAATAAGCAGGATGCTTAACATCGATAAGCTATTTAGCGAAAGACTTAAAATTAAAGCCTTCCACCAGTTGGCGAGAAAAAACTCCGGCGCTTCATCTATTTTGTCCGTGGTTTTTAAATTGGCAAAGCGAATATTAAAGTTAATATCCTCATCCCCCGGCGAGAGTTTATGCGCTTTTTCATAATAAAGCAAGGCCGATGGAATATCGTCATTCTTAAAACTTGCATTGCCCATATTAAAATATACCGCCGCCGACTGGTAGCTGTCGTCCAATATCTGCTGATAAGCCGTCAAAGCCTCTTTGTACTGGGCCTTTGCATACAATGCATTGCCTTTCGCAAAAAGCGCCTGTGTGCTGTCATTACCGAATGATAACATCGGTAAAACAAGAGCGATGAACAGATATAAGGTCCGTTTTAACATTTTAAATCTCATTTTCAATGTCATTAATTATACCTTTTGCCTTTTCAAATACTTCCTGCGTGGTGATATGGGTAACGGGGGCATAACGCGCCATTTCACAAAGATCTATCGTTTCCAGCAGCCTGTTAACCAGTTGTTCATTCACCGATCTCATTTTTAATGCCGAAGCAATCGTCTCCCTGTCTAAATTCGCATAAGAGATATTTAATTTATCGCTTAAATAGCCATACAATCCTTTAAACACATCTTCATAAAAAGCCTTCGTATCATTAGCTACAAGCTGTTTCTGTGCGTTGGCGAGATGTTTGGCCGCAATTTTACCGGCCCGCCTGCTTTTCACTTTTACAATGTCGCTGTTATTATTGATGGTCCAATTGCGGTAAGTATTAGCTCCGTAACATAGCAAAGGTCCAATCAGCAGCAGGACAAAATAGCCAAATGATTCAAAAAACACATCGCCCTGCTTACTAAGGCCGCTATCGCTGGTTTTTATGTACCTGATATCCTTATCCAGTAATTTAATATCCTGTTTATCTGCCGATGAAAAAGCGGTTACATTACTTTCGTTTGTTCCTTTATCAACCTTTATGTGGAACGGCTGGGAAGATAAAGTATAATACCTGTTGGTAGCCGGATTAAAATAGGAAAATTTCAGCGGATCAATGGTATAATCGCCCTTGTGCCTTGGAATTAACAGGTAATTGTAAATCCGGCTGCCGGAAGCCCCGCTTTCACTGTTTGTAACGGTATCACTTATTTTAGGATCATATTTTTCAAAATCGGCAGGAAAACTGGTATTTAGTGTTTTCAACAACTTTATATTTCCCGAACCTGTGACCTTTACTTTATAATTTAAAGCGTCGTTGGCTTTAATTTCCGTTTTATCAATGGAAGCATCAATTTTAAAATTACCAACAGCTCCGGTAAAACTATCCGGCTTTCCTGCTTCGGGCAGTGGCTTTACGTGGATAACCACCGGTGTGCTCTTCACTTTAACCTTAACTTCTTTAAAGGAGCCAAAAAACTGGTCCATAATATCTCGTGACGGGGCCGGCACCCTCGCCACAAAGGTCATCCCAAAGGGGTCAATAGTAAGGTTACCTGCATGTTCAGGGAATAAAATAGTTTGCTTAATATCTGCGGCATTGTACTTTACGCCTTTATAAACTTCAACGTGCCACTGCACTTGCTGCTGCATGGTTTTTATATCCTCGTTCCAAAATCCGTTTAAATCAGGTAAATTGTCAACCTGGCTTTGTTCAATATCAACCCTTGTAAATAAACGGTAACTCAAAGTGATCTGTTCGCCCTGGTAAACATTGGTTTTATCAACCACGGCTTTTATAAACAGCGATTTTGAAAGGTCGGCGGAATTACCTGCGGATACACTGTTATCAGACCCGCTTTGGGTCTGTTGATTTTGCGGAACAGGCCTGCCCTTTACTACTTTTATTTTGATAGGGTTTGTACTCATCCTGTGGCCGTTCACCACAATGGTAGCCGCACCAATGGTAAACTCACCCTCTTTCACCGGCATCAAAATATAACTAAAGCCATTACTAACAGTAGTATTACCGTTTATAGAGGTCATACTGGTTGACTGGTTGGGCCCAGACAAAACCTGGAAACCGTTAAAATTTGGCGGCGTAAACCCTTCAGCATTGCCGTTTATTGTGAAATCGACTTGAAACTGCTCGCCTGTGCCTACCTGGTTGCTGCTTACCGATGCCGTAAATTTTACATCCTGGCCAAACAGCAAGCTCGTACAAAAAAGTAAAAACGTTAATATGAAATATTTAATCTTCATTTTTATATGGTTGATTGAGTTGATCAGGTGAGTAGTTGATTGAGTTAAACTTGTAACTTATAGAAAACATCACCCAATCAACCACTCTCTAAACACCTACCAATCCTTTGTAATATGCAACTTCTCCCCTTTTAACTTTTTATTTTTCAGTTTATCCTGGGTTTGCTTTTCATCGTTATTCAGGGCGTCAAGCATTCTTTCAGCATCCTCCTTTGATATTTTGTTTGGTTGCTGTTGTTGCTGATCTTTCTTATCCTGGTCTTTTTTATCCTGATCCTTTTTATTCTGGTCTTTGTTATCTTTATTATC
>JBIOHE010000324.1:0-4964 GCA_044448725.1 Sphingobacteriales bacterium
CCTAAATCCTCTCCAAAGGAGAGGACTTTAACTTCGCTTTTTCTTAAGCCATCTCCTTTGGAGAGGGTTGGGTGAGGCTTAAATGTTCCCGTTTTTCAATTCACTAACGGCATGGTTGGCAGCCCTTGCAGTTAGCGCCATATAAGTTAAAGATGGATTTTGACAAGCGGCAGAAGTCATGCAGGCGCCGTCGGTTACAAATACATTTTGCGCATCCCAAACCTGGTTCCATCCATTTAATACCGATGTTTTCGGATCCCTGCCCATACGCGCGGTACCCATTTCGTGGATACCCCTGCCAAGGAAAGGATTGCTGCTATGTGTTTTCACATTTTTCACTCCGGCGGCTTCCAGCATTTCTTTTGCGTCATTTTCCATATCAAGGCGCATCTTCTTTTCGTTGTCCTTAATTTCGGCATCAAATGAAAGCACCGGTAACCCCCATTTATCTTTAACAGTTTTATCAAGGGTTATTTTGTTTTCATGATATGGCAATGTTTCACCAAAACCGCCGATACCCATTGTCCACTTACCCGGCTCGGTAATTGCGTCTTTAAATGCCCCGCCTACACCTAATTCGGCAATGTCCCTGCTCCAGCCTTCGCGGCTGCCGCCACCCTGGTAACCAAAACCGCGTAAATTTCGCGTTTATCCCCACCAAGGTTCCTGTACCGCGGAATATAGATCCCATTGGCCCTGCGACCAAAATAATACCTGTCTTCAAACCCTTCAACAGTACCCGAAGCACCTACACCCAGGTGATGATCCATCACATTATGGCCCAGTTCGCCGCTGCTGCTGCCAAGACCACCTGGCCAAATATCGGTTGCCGAATTCATTAAAATCCAGGTGCTATTAAATGCCGACGCATTAACGAAAACAATTTTTGCAAAATATTCGTAGGTTTGGTTTGTCTCAGCATCAAGCACTTCAACACCTTTTGCCTTTTTGGTATCCTTATCGTAAAGAATTTTTGTAACAATTGACCATGGTCGAACTGTTAAATTTCCGGTAGCGACGGCCGCCGGCAAGGTTGACGATTGCGTGCTGAAGTAGGCGCCAAACGGACAACCTAACCAGCATTTATTACGATACTGGCAATTAGTGCGGGCATAATGCGGCACTGTGATGTTTGCTGTCCGGCCGATAATAAATGACCTTGCTTGTTTATAATAATCTTTAAACCTTCCGGCTACATCTTTTTCCACGCAGTTCATTTCCATCGGCGGCATAAAATCACCATCCGGAAGCACCGGCAACCCGTCTTTATTACCTGAAATACCTGCAAATTTTTCAACATAGCCATACCATGTATCCAGGTCTTTATAACGTATAGGCCAATCAACGGCTATGCCATCTTTGGCATTTTCTTCAAAATTAAAATCAGCCCAGCGGTATGACTGCCTGCCCCACATTAAAGAACGGCCGCCAACATGGTATCCTCTGAACCAATCAAATCGTTTCACCTCTACATAAGGGCTATCTTTATCACTCGCCCAATAATCAAGGTTTGTTTCGTTCAGGGCGTAATCGCGTTTCAGCACCGGATAGTCTTTGACCATTTCCTGCGTACGCCCGCCTCTATGCTCAAATTGCCAGGGATCTTTGGTAGCATTTACGTAATCTTTAATGTGTTCGATGTTACGGCCACGCTCCAGCATTATGGTTTTTAAGCCCTTTTCGGTTAATTCTTTAGCGGCCCATCCGCCCGAAATCCCTGAACCAATGACGATTGCGTCATACGTGTTTGCAGACATACTGTAATTTTAAATGGTTAAATTAATTTATAAAATTGGTTACTCCGACTAATGTATAAACAAATTATTACTGAACAAACATTTCATTGTGTTTTTTTTACACATTGGGGTTAGTGAGAGGTGAATGGTGAGTTGTCCGCTTTTTATTACCGTTCGCCTGTTCATTTAAGAATTATTCCGTTTTAATAAGATTAAATATAATTAACAAATGTTAGCCAAAGTTGAACGGGGTTGAAATAAGTTGAGGGCGTTTTAATTTATTTATTAATTGTCCATTAATATTTCAACACCTAAAAACAATCGTTCCTTTTTAAACTTATGGTTAATTTGAGCGTGTCAAGTTAAAATAAAATCATCAAAACCCCCACTTTTTCATGATTTGTAAGTCAATTTTTACACAATCAAAGGCATCTTTACCCTGGTAGGATTCCTGCTCAATAATAAACTGCGAAGTACCACCTATTTTTCTTGCTTCTTTTACTATATCTTTCACCGGCATAACCCCCTGACCGAGGATTGTGCTGTCGTAACCATCCATGCCCTGGCCGGTTTCACTTTTTATCTCATCCTTAACATGCATCAACTCGAAACGTCCGGGATATTTCTTTAACAGGTCTAAAGCAATCCCTCCGGCACCCAGCATGTTGCCTATATCCATTTGCTGCGCCACCAAAGCCGGATCGGTATTGGCAAGGATATAGTCGTACAGATCAACATCACCGATTTTCGTTTTAAACTCAAAGTTATGGTTATGATAACCGAAAGTCATTCCGTTTGCCTTGCACAATTCACCGCATTTATTAAACTGGGTCATAAAACGCTTGAGGGCATCCATATCGGTACGCAGCTTTTCATCAAGCCATGGACTGATTACATAGCGCTGGCCAACCTCGGCGGCATCCTCAATAGTATATTTCCATTTATCTGTAAAATCATTTTTGGTATTATCCCAATCCTCCGCTACCATTACGGTATGCCCGCTTGGCATTTGTAAGCCGGTATCAGCCAACAGCTTCTTAAACTCTTTGGCGCTGTAGCCGTAAAATTTTCTGTTTACATAATTGGCATGCTCCACATGTACGTAACCCATATCGGCCAGTTTTTTAAGGGAACCTGCAGGATCTTTCTGCATGGCGTCGCGTACGGAATAAAGCTGCAGCCCTAACCTTTCGATTTTTTTAGGTTTGGCGAACAACATGTCCGGCAATAAGGCGGCCCCGGCAACGGCCAATGCGCTTGTTTGAATGAATTTACGGCGTGATCTGTCCATGTTTTTTTATTTACTGATTGGGAATATAGGGAACAATAAAGATGAATTACTAACAAATGCAATATGTTTGCTGTCGGGCGACCACGAAGGGGTGTTAATAGTGCCCTGGCCGCCATAAAGACAGGCTATAACTTTTGACGGGCCGCCTTCAACCGGCATTACCCTCAGGTAAACGTGTTTATAAAAAGGATGGTCGCCCGGGGCAACTTCATTTTTCAGAAAGCTGATATATTCTATCCATTTGCCATCAGGCGATACATGCGGGAACCAGTTATTGTAATCATCACTGGTAATTTGTGTTTGTTCGCTTCCATCTGCTTTCATGCGCCAAACCTGCATTAAGCCGCTGCGTACCGAATTAAAATAAATATATTGCCCATCCGGCGAGTATTCGGGGCCGTCATCCAGGCCGGGAGCGGTTGTCAGCCGCTCTTCGGGGCCTCCTGCAGAAGGTATCCGGTAAACATCAAACTCGTTATTGCGGGCGCCGCAAAAAACAATGTATTTACCATCCGGCGACCAGCCATGCATATACGATGGACCAACCAGCGTAAGCCTGCGCGGTTCGCCGCCGGTAATGGGTAAAGCCCAACCCATGGAGGCGCCTGTTTTATCAGCACTGCTGATAGCCAGCCATTTGCCGTCGAATGATATTACATGGTCGTTATTGTTATGGTTGGCCGAACCTGTGTTCAGAACGGTAGGTGTATTTGTTTTCAGGTCGAAGGTATAAAGCAGGCCCTCGCTGTTATAAAGCAGGTGCTTGCCATCCTTCATCCAGTTTGGCGCCTGTATTGATTTTGGCGACTGGTAAATGATTCGGCTGTTCAGGGTTTCAAGGTCGAGTATTTCAATAGCGCTGCCTAAATATTGCCTGTAAGGCACCAGGCCGGCAGGCGCCGGCACAACTATCCGTACATTATTAAATACCGCCTTTTCAACAACATCAGGATTGTGGGCACAAATAAACAGTCCCACATATACATCGTCGCCCAAATCAACATCGCCGATCTCCTGGCTTTGCAGCAAATCTCCCTTGCGGGCCACCGACATCGTATAAACATTACCTTTTCTTTCCAGTTGGATAACTTCGTCCGTAGCGCTAAGGTCAAATTTCTTCTCTTCTGTAACCCCGCCGGTCGTTCTGCGAAACTGCATGGAAGTAAGCCCCGAGCCATGCATAACTGCGCTTATATGTTTTGAATTTGTATCAAGAGATGAGCGCACCATCCAGCCAGCTTTGCGGTGTTCCTCAACGCCCTTACCGATAAAAGCGGCATTGGCACGCAATATAAAATCGCCGGTCATTTTTTTCCATACAAAATGAAATTCATCATGCGTAGCCCAAACGTTTATACCCGACCCTAAAATTTGGTAGTCCTGAGTTTTGCTGTCGCAGGCGCCATTGCCGGCGTGCTTAACTTTGCCAATGTCGTTTTGACCGTCAAATATGCCCGTCGCGCTATCCTGCGCCGAAACCTTTTGATAAAACAAAACAGCAACGCACAAAAAAAAAGAAATGAGAACTACCTTTTTGCTCATTTAGATTTGTATTTACCGGAATTGTAATTGGTTTACTAAGGTAAAAAATACATTTGAAAATGAAATATCGTATTTGTAACAATATGCTGTAGTTTTTAATCCGCTAACGGGGGATAAAGAACGGGAATAAAGAACGGGAAAACATAAAGCCCGGCGCTCAATCGGCCAGGCTTTAGGTTTTTAAATGCTTTTCAATACCCAGCCAGGCAAAACACCGGACTGCAATCGTATCGCTATTAAATTCTATTCCATTACCGGTTCATCTAACTTAAAGGCTATTTCTTTTTCAATAATTGCCGGCGCTTTTACATATTCCAGGTAAAATTGTTTTTTTGAGTCGTGGTACGAACTTACAGCTCCCAAAAGGCTCATAAATTTTATATAGTACCAGGCAG
>JBIOHE010000325.1:0-4960 GCA_044448725.1 Sphingobacteriales bacterium
AACGGTATAATGACTATGAGGCTTATTTGCGGCAGGTAGGTGAATATGACCTGGAGGTGGAAGCCATGAACCTTGATGCGGAAACCATCAGTTCAAAAGTGGTTAAAATGGGTAAAGGCTCCGATAGTGCATTTGGGGAGGACAGCATTTTGGAAACGATCAGGGCGAATGTATTGAAAAAGCCATTCACCAGAATAGAATTGGGTAACCTGCTCAATGAATCGTTGAAAGATAAAGATGCGTTTGTCCTGCAACAGGAACTTATTACCCAGTATCAGCGTGAAAGCGAGCGCAGGTTGGTGGAGGAGCAACAGGAAGCTGTTGAAAAATACGATGAACTTATCCGTAACATACCATCAGAGAAAAAAATACAGAAGATTACAGGTGAAAAGGAAAGAATTGCGGCCATTAAGGAGCGGGAAAAGGAATTGCTTACGGCAAAGGATGGGCAACTGAATATGCTAAAGGTGAAAGCCGGTAACCGCAGACAATACCTTGAAAAAATATTTAAGTTCTTCTATGTCGGCAGAAACCTTAAATATCCCATTGAAACGTTTACGGGCGGAAATGAGCTTGTGCCTTCTGTTTTTATTGGGTACAGTATAGACAAGAAAAAGAAAAACCCTTATGCCCCTTCTTTGATAAAACTGCGTTTCGCTATTGCCAACAGTAGTAAGTACCTGTCTATCCCTGCATCCTATTCAGCGGATGTAATGTCTATTATTGGTGCAAGCGCAGACCTTGACCAACCGGATAAGGAAACCCTGCTTACACTTTGGGAAGAATTTACAAAGCAAAACTATGTTGACCGTAAGATAAGGCATACCATCACCGGGAACTTATTGCAGGCGTTCAGCGATTTCAAAGGGAAGTTAGTCAGCTATACGACCATTGATGGTAAAACGGTAAAAGGCATCCTCATGCCGGAGAACTGGAACCCCGGAGAACAGGTACAGGATAAAGTGGTTGTCCCTATTATAAAGGCATTGCCGCTAATCAAATCATTGGTACAGGGTGGACAGATTATTACCAATAATGGCATATCCTTTTTCAAACAGGGCAGCTATTACAGGGTGATTGTAGCTGCTTCAAGAGCGAAAGGAGGAGATATATACCTCGATAAGCAAATCCTTGAAGTGGTTGAGAAAAACAACTTTGAAAAGGTATCTGATAAGATGGCGGCAATGGTTGAGGAAAGGAACATAACACAGCTTGTAGAGATACTGCAAAACAATCATAGTTGTGCGGTTACTATAAATTCCGCACAGTTCAGGGATATTGAGAAAAGCAGCCACAGGTATAGCAGCCGAAAAAAGATTGATATCCCAAAACCTATCCCAAAACCTGCGCATGAAGATAAACCGGACAATACTATTTCATTATTAGAACTCGAAGCCGAAGCCCTCACCTTAGAACTTGAATTACTGGCAGCTTAAAATAAAATTATGATAACGCATCAGAATTACCACGACATTTTTCCGACCATAGATTTTACCAATCTTCCCGAAGCATTGCGCAAAGGGCATGAATTTGTAAAAAAAGTAACCAATAATGGCTCGAATTGGGACAATTATCATTCCAACGAAACTATTAAAAAAACGATTGACACTTATTTTGAAAAGTTGAATGAATTTGTTGGCAGGAATAAAAAAGCGGATGCTAACAAATCACACAAATCCAAACAAAAGGAAAGTAGTCATGAAATTATTGAGGAAGCAATGCGCAGGCAGGGATTAAAACCTAAAAAAAAATCTCCTAAAATTGTTCACAAAAAACCGGATATACCTGAACCAACATTGGTGGAGCGGATACCGGAAGAATTACGGTTTATCAGGCGTTTTGTAAACCTTGACGGCAAAACTAAAACTAAGGACGAACTGTTACGATTTATAAACAGCTTGCAAAAAGCTATTCTCGAAAAGAAGATACGAAAGGCTTCTGCTTATTCGGAACAAATAAAATATATCCAGGACAGGTTAATTGATACCTACAATTCTATGGGTGCAAAAATTGCAATTGAACTGAAACCTGAAACCCATGAGATGTTAAAGAAAATAGCCAATGATGAAAAGGTAATGCCTTCAGTCAGCTTTATTAAACGCTATATCAATCTGAATGGTAAAGCGGGAATGAAAGAAAAAGCAAAGCTGTTGCTTGGGCTAATCAACCGTGCTTACCAGAAAGGCAATATAAATGACAGAGACCCATACATTATTGAGATGCACGAAATCAAAAAGAACCTTGAAAATTTCCTTTCTGAAAAAAGTATCAGGGTGCTTGAAATAGAAAAGAATACTTTGAATGGGCTACAGGGGATACTTGGTTGCGCCTGTCAAAACCTAAATGGGTTTGATGAAGATGAAACAGGAGATAAGCCGGTCATTATGAATAGCATGGACTTTGCCAATATGAGGTTTAAAACACTTGGGCTTAAAGGAAAATGGTTACAGCTTATTGGCGACCCCTCAACTAATTTTTCAATAATGGTATTTGGTAAGCCTAAAATGGGTAAGTCTTATTTATGTGTTGACTTTGCCGGTTACCTGGCTCGCAATCATGGGAAGGTATTATATATAGCTAAAGAGGAAGGTTTAGACAAAACTTTACAGGATAAATTAAATGATAAAGACGTTAAGCATCCCAACCTTTATGTTGCTTCTGCACTGCCGGATAGCCTTTCTTTCTATGACTTCATTTTTTTAGATAGCGTAAATAAACTTGGTCTTAGACCGGAAGATTTAAACAGGCTAAAGGCAATGTATCCTGAAAAATCATTCATTTATGTTTTTCAAACCACAAAAGAAGGAAAATTCAGAGGAGCTAATACTTTTCAGCATGATGTGGATAGTGTAATTGAAGTGCCGGAAAAAGGCAAGGCGGTTCAATATGGCAGGTTTAACCAGGGTGGAGAAATTCCGATATTTTAGTATCTTTACTCATTGAGTGAATAAAAGCTAGGGGTACTTAATGTCACTCTACCGGCCTGTATTGCAGGCCGGTATCTATTTAGCAGGTACATGTTTTATTTTAATTGTAAAATGTTTTTTAACACATATACCCGCTCAAATAATTGAAGTAAAGAGTTCGAAGTTTTGTCCGTTAGGACTACAACTTCTCAATTGACATACTTTATTATGTTTATTGTTTATATTCTTTACTCCTTTTCTTACAATAAGCTCTACACCGGTTATACTTCTAACCTTATTCAACGCTTCTATTCTCATAATCTGCTTGGTGATAAAAACTGGACTTGCAGATACCGGCCATGGGTGGTTATTTACACTGAAATTTTTGAGCATAAGTCCGAAGCTATCAAAAGAGAAAATGAGTTGAAATCCGGCAAAGGCAGAGATTGGATAAGTATGAATATAGACGAATGGAAAAAGGTTTTTGCTTAAATTCATTAATCACTGCTAATAAGTTTGGACGGTAAGGCCATAAACCGTACCTTTGCGCCCACATCGCGAGGTAGAGCAGCGGTAGCTCGTCGGGCTCATAACCCGAAGGTCACTGGTTCGATCCCAGTCCTCGCTACAAATAAAAAAAGTCAATCATGTTATTTGATTGACTTTTTTGTTATGTTTGTTTCGAATATCTCACTTACATATTTTAGCTTTTGGAACGACCTTAAGATTGCCATGAAAGCGCTGTTAGATACAAATATCATTATACACCGGGAGGCAAGTAAAATTGTCAATCAAGACATAGGAGTGCTCTTCAACTGGCTTGACAGGCTGCATTATACAAAATGTGTGCATCCCTTGACAGCAAATGAGCTTGAAAGGAATTTGAACGCCGACACGGTGAAGACGATGCAGGTTAAACTTGCTAACTATAACATTCTTCAAACACCTGCACCACTTGACGCTGAAGTATCAAAGGTTAGCGCAAAGGTTGACACACAGCCGAATGATTTTGACGACACCAAACTTCTAAACGAGGTTTATTGTGGTCGGGTTGATCTGCTAATTTCCGAAGACAAAAAAATACATATAAAAGCAGTATTGCTCGGGATTTCCGATAAGGTCTTCAGGATCAATAGCTTTCTTGAAAAGGTTACGGCAGAAAATCCTGACTTTGTCAATTATAATGTACTTGCCGTTAAACGAGACTACTTCGGCAACATTAACCTGGACAATCCGTTCTTTGACAGCTTTAGAAGAGACTATAAAGGTTTCGACAAATGGTTTAACAGCAAAGCCGGTAGCAATGAACGGGCCTACGTTTGTTATGAGGCAGACGCACTTAAAGCGTTTCTTTTTTTAAAGGTAGAGGAGAAAACAGAAAACTATTCTGACATAACTCCTGTTTTTGCACTGAAGAAACGTCTAAAAATTGGCACTTTCAAAGTTATAAGCAATGGTTTACGGATTGGCGAACGATTTCTGAAAATAGTCTTCGACAATGCCCGACAGTATAAAGTTGACGAGATTTATGTAACTATTTTTAATGGACGACCTGAATTGCTTGACTTAATCGCCCTGCTTGAGCAATACGGCTTCAAGCAATACGGAATGAAGCGTTCTTCTTCAGGAGAGGAGCAAGTCTATGTACGCGACTTTTCAAAAAACGCTGATGAAAGCCATCCAAAATTTACCTTTCCCTGGCTATCTGGAACAAGTGATGTTTATATAGTTCCTATCAAGCCGGAATATCATACCGAGCTATTCCCCGATTCGATATTACGTACTGAATCTGCAGACGATTTCGTTGAAAATCAGCCGTATCGAAATGCGATAAGCAAATCATACATATCGCACTCATTTAACCGAAACCTAAAATCTGGCAACCTTCTCGTATTTTATCGAAGCGGAGGGTTATACAAAGGTGTTACCACTACAATAGGTATTGTAGAGAGTGTCGTTAAGGATATACAGAGCCTTGACGACTTAATTCGAGTTTGCAGAAAACGAACCGTTCTATCAAACGATGAACTAAAGGAGTATTGGAACTGGAAGCC
>JBIOHE010000326.1:0-4922 GCA_044448725.1 Sphingobacteriales bacterium
AAAATAAACAGGCCTATGCTTAAATAACTAACTAAATTAAAACAAAAAACGGGAAATGTTGACGCATCCCCCGTGTATTGGTATTAACTACCAGCCCTTTAGAAAACCAAATAGTTAAACAACTTACTGCTAAATTATGAAAAAAAATGAAAACCGCATAACCCAATTGCGGTTGACCCAATTTTTGAAAGTTATTCTTATGTTAAAATTTATCCTTTTCCTGGTAATCGCTACGTCGCTGCAGGCATTTTCAAAAGGGTATGGACAGGATAAAATAAATGTCAATTTCCAGAATGTTCCTTTAAAAAAGGCGCTCAAAGAAATTGAAAAAAAATCCGACTATCACTTTTTGTATAATGACGATCTGCTGATAAGGAATAATTTACCGGCAACTTTAAATGTGAAGGATGCATCGCTTGATGAAGTGATGAACGCTTTACTCAATAAAACCAACCTGGGCTATACCCTGAGCAGCAATAACCTCGTTATCCTTTCTGAAAAAGGAGGGGTTGTTTCGGCAGTTACTGTTACCGGAAAGGTAACAGATGAGAGTAACCAGCCGATACCGGGCGTCTCTGTTAAAATTAAAGGTACTACCCTGGGTGTAAAAACAGATGTAAACGGGAAATATGCCCTGAATATCCCGGATAGCAAAGCTAATAATGTTGTCCTTGTTTTTACTTTCGTTGGCTTTGATACGCAGGAAATAGCTGTAGATGGAAAGATAGTTATTAATGTAAAATTAAAGACGAAAGAGAGCAGCCTGAGCGAAGTAGCCATTGTAGCTTATGGTAGCCAGAAGAAAACAACTATGGTTAGCTCCATTACTTCTATCGACCCGAAAGAGTTAAAAGGCCCTACAAGTAACCTTACTACCATGCTGGCTGGCCAAATAGCCGGTATTGTTTCCTATCAGCGGAGCGGTGAACCTGGCAAAGACAACGCAGCGTTTTTTATCAGGGGTATTGGTGCACAAAACAGTACTCCGCTCATTTTAATTGACGGTATTGAGTCTTCTTCTACTGACCTTGCAAGATTGCAACCCGATGACATCTCCGGTTTCTCTATACTTAAGGATGCTACCGCGACATCATTGTATGGCGCGAGAGGTGCAAACGGGGTTATATTGATAAATACCAAGACCGGTGCAGCCGGAACAACAAAACTCAATTTCCGGATAGAAAATTCCACATCTGCCAATACTCAGAATATTGGATTGGCCGATAATATTACCTACATGACGCTTGCCAATGAGGCTGTATTAACAAGAAACCCACTTGGTGTGTTGCCATACTCTCAAAATAAAATAGACCATACGGCTAATGGGGATAACCCCTTATTATATCCCAGCAATAATTGGATACAATCTTTAATTAAAGATCAAACCAATAATCAAAGGATTAATTTGAATGCCAGCGGAGGCGGCGATAAGGCAAAGTTTTATATAGCGGGTACCTATAATCTTGATAACGGCAATTTGAAAGAAAACTCACTTAATGGTTTTAGCAACAATATTAAGTTGCAATCATATTCTCTTTTATCAAATATTACTTTAAACCTCACCAAAACAACGGAAGTGCTGGTAAGCCTTAAGGGGCAATTTGATGATTACAACGGACCCATTGGTGGTGGTACAGCCGTGTATCATAATGCTTTATGGAGCAATCCCGTGATGTTTCCTGCGGTTTATCCCGCCAGTTTATTGCCATTTGAAACTCACCCGCTGTTTGGTAACTCGCTTGTACCCAACGACGGCACCGCTATGTATGAAAACCCTTACGCGCAATCCCTTTCAGGCTTTCAAACAGAAAACACAAGCACCATAATAGCGCAGTTGAGTTTAAAACAAAATTTAGAGGCTATTACGCCAGGTTTGTCTGCCCGGATGATGGCCTACACAACACGATATGCGGATTTTCAGTTTTCACGTAGTATCAGCCCTTTTTATTACCAGGCGAACTCGCTTAATGGTGCATTTACTGGCTTAAGCCTAATTAATACTGGAGAAACCGGA
Source organism: Sphingobacteriales bacterium (assembly GCA_044448725.1). Lineage (GTDB taxonomy): Bacteria > Bacteroidota > Bacteroidia > Sphingobacteriales > Sphingobacteriaceae > Mucilaginibacter. The sequence continues at coordinate 2,015 of JBIOHE010000326.1, forward strand.
GCCCCCGGGGTAATGGGAACAAGATATTTAAGTTTCAACCCTGGTAGCTCTACTACTAATGCTACTACTTATGGAGAAGCTGCCCTAAATTATTCCAGGGTATTTAACAATAAGCACGCCATAGGCGCTTTGCTGATAGGTACAATCAGGAATTATCTGACAGGCAACGCCTCAGATTTACAATCATCTTTACCAGCTCGAAATGAAGGGGTTTCAGGCAGGTTTACGTATGGATATGATAGCCGTTACCTGGTTGAAGGAAATTTTGGGTACAACGGTTCAGAGCGCTTTGCGGCCAATCACCGGTTCGGATTTTTTCCTTCAGTAGGAGCCGGTTGGATCGTATCTAACGAAAATTTTTTTAAACCATTACATAATATAATTAATCAGCTTAAGTTCAGAGTGACGTACGGGTTGGCAGGTAACGATCAAATAGGTAACGCGAATCAGCGTTTCTTCTACTTATCTAATGTGAATTTAAATGGCGGGAGTACCGGAAGCTTTGGTACACTTTTTAATTATAGCTATCCTACTGTATCTACGAGCCAATATGAAAACCAGGATATTACATGGGAGCTAACTAAACAAACCAATATCGGGATGGATTTAACGCTCTTCCGTGACTTGGAAATAAAGGTAGATGTGTACCAGAAATACGTTAGCAATATATTGCTGTCGGGAAATGCAACAACCAATGTGCCTTCTTCTATGGGGTTACAGGCAGACATTCAGTCTAATATCGGTAGGAATTATGGTAAGGGTGCAGAGATTGCTTTAAATTACCATAAATCATTTGATAATTCTTTATGGATACAAACCCGTGGCACTTTTACTTATCAAGTGAGTAAGGTGTTAGCAAATATAGACCCTACATACCCTGCGAATGACCAGAATTTATCACGTATTGGTAATTCAGCTGACCAGATATATGGCCTTGTTGCGGAAAGGCTGTTTATTGATAACCAGGAGGTTAAGAATTCTCCCCAGCAATTTGGCACAGTGTTGGCCGGCGATATTAAATACAGGGATATAAATGGAGATGGAAAAATTGACGGTAACGACATGGTTCCGATTGGTTTTCCCACTACACCAGAAATTTTATATGGTTTTGGGTTCTCGGTTGGTTACAAGAATTTTGACGTCAGCGCATTCTTTCAAGGCTCAGCCAGATCATCATTTTTGATTAACTCAAACGATATTACACCTTTTTACCAAAACGGGGGCTATCAGAATGGCTTGCTACAGGTTATTGCCAATAATCATTGGTCCGAATCCAACCAAAATTCGTATGCTTTCTGGCCGCGGTTAGATCCTGTTATTAACTCGAATAATAGTCAGTCATCTACCTGGTGGTTAGAAAACGGTTCGTTTTTACGATTGAAATCAACAGAAATCGGCTATAATGTTCCGGTTCCACTTTTGAAAAAGCTGGGTTTACGCAGCGGGCGTATCTATGTAAACGGCACAAACTTGTTAACCTGGAGTGTATTTAAACTCTGGGATCCGGAAATGGGCGCTTCAGGATTGGGATACCCCGTTCAAAAAGTATTTAATGTAGGTACATCAATTGGATTCTAAATTTTAAAATAAAAAATTAATTTATATGAACTATAATAAATTTATTATAAACGGCATTAAGAAAATGCTACCCCGCGGCAAAAGTCGTATGGTATCGCTTAGCTATGCGAAATATGGCATAATTTTCTTATTTACACTTTCAATGTTGTTAGGTACTTCCTGTAAAAAAGCCTATTTGGATGTAGTACCCGATAATGTGGTTACCATAGCTGATGCTTTCGCATCAAAATTAGAGGCCCAAAAATATTTGTTCACCTGCTATTCCTATTTGCCGAATAACGCAGATCCCAGTAACAATCCCGGCCTTATGGCTGGTGACGAGCTTTGGGGGGCCTATCCGGCACTTAGATTTAGTACTCAGATTTGGAGTATAGCAAGAGGAGAACAGAATGCAGGATCTCCGGATGCTAATTACATGGAAGGTACAAATGGCGGGTCGGCTAATTACAAAGCCATCAGGGATTGTAATGTGTTTTTAGAGAACATCAGTGATTTAAGCAAAGTCCGTGACCTTGATATCGACACCAGAACCCGGTGGATTGGAGAAGTGCAGTTTCTTAAAGCTTTTTACCATTTTATGTTGTTCAGAGCTTATGGCCCTATTCCGATAATAGATAAGAATTTGCCCATTAGCACTCCATTAGATCAGATGCGTGTTACGCGTCAGCCGGTAGATGCTGTTGTGAATTATATTGCCGCTTTGTTAGATACCGCTGCTACCAGGCTTCCTTTAACAATAACTAATACAGGCACTGAACTTGGGCGTATCACGAAGCCTATCGCATTAAGTTTAAAAGCACGATTGTTAGCAACAGCGGCGAGCCCTTTATTTAATGGCAATTCCGACTACGGTTCATTTAAAGGCAAGGATGGTGTAGCTCTCTTTAACCCTACCTATAGTGTAACCAAATGGCAGAAGGCAGCCGACGCTTGTAAAGCGGCTATTGATTTATGCTCTTCGGCAGGTATCCAGTTATATACTTTGCCTGCAGGCGCTACACCTAATAAGCTCAGCGATACTACCATAACGCAGCTGGGTATCAGAAATGCGGTGAGTGAACCATGGAACAGTGAGTTAATATGGGGGTTAACAGTAAATAATGGTACTTATAATATACAGGCTAACTATGCGGCTGGCCTGTACGATATTACTAACGACGCTGGAGCCATTGGCTATACGGTAGGTCCTACTTTAAAAATGGCGAAATTATTTTACACCCAAAATGGTGTTCCTACTAATGAGGATAAAACGGATCAAGCGAAAAAGTTGGGGAGTAGTAGTGATAAAAAAATATATTTGTCAGAAAAAAGATAATCGAAACAACAGATA
>JBIOHE010000327.1:0-4888 GCA_044448725.1 Sphingobacteriales bacterium
ATCTCGTAGGACATAGCCATCGCTGTTTGGCAGCGTTTTTGCAGTTCGGCAAATTCCCGCAGGTTAGGATCGGGCCGTTGCATATATTTCCACCACGGAAAATCATCGCCCCCGCCTACCCATGGCCATTTTTGGATATAAATACTATTGCTGCCCAATTTATTTACGCTCTTTTGCAGGTTGTTACGCAAAGTATCAACCGCCGAAAATACCGATATAATGGTAAATATTCCGATGGTTACCCCCAGCAATGAAAGAAATGTGCGCAGTTTATTTTGCCTTAAAGCATCATTGGCGAATAAAAAGCTCTCCCTTAAAAGTTTAAAAAATATCATATTAGTTTTTTGATTTCACCGATTATATTTTGATTTCACCGATGAAGTTTAATTCCGCCGGTAATATTTTTGATTAATGAGGGCTGTTAATTTTAGACGCCGCTTAGGCTGTTAAGTTACATTATTTTTAATTTAGAAGTAAAAAAAGCATAATTGTAAATGCAAGCGCCGTTGTCTATACAAAAAATTGGCGAAATCAAATAATTAAATCGGCAAAATCGAAATAAAATCATAAAAAACCCTTACATTTGCGCCCTTGAAAATTCATATCTTATAGCATGAAATTATCCCAGTTCAAATTCAACCTGCCCGACTCATTAATTGCCCATACGCCTGCAAGCACCCGTGATGAATCGCGATTAATGGTACTTCACCGCGATTCAGGTAAAATTGAGCATAAAATATTCAAAGACATTTTGGATTATTTTGATGATAAGGATGTTATGATCCTGAATAATACCAAGGTGTTCCCGGCGCGTATGTACGGTAATAAGGAAAAAACAGGCGCTACTATTGAGGTTTTTTTACTTAGGGAGTTAAATAAAGAGCTGCGTTTATGGGATGTTTTGGTTGATCCTGCCCGTAAGATCCGCGTTGGAAATAAATTATATTTCGGCGATGATGACCTTTTAATTGCCGAAGTTGTTGATAATACAACCTCCCGCGGCCGGACTATCCGGTTTTTATTTGACGGAACGGACGAAGAATTTCGCCGTAATGTGGAGATACTTGGTGAAACCCCGCTGCCAAAATATATAAAACGCAAAGCTACCGCCGAAGATAAAGAGCGTTATCAAACCATTTTCGCCAAGCATGAAGGAGCAGTTGCCGCACCTACTGCGGGTTTGCATTTTAGCCGCGAGTTAATGAAACGCCTTGAACTTAAAGGTGTTGAATTTGCCGAGGTTACCCTGCACGTTGGCTTAGGCACTTTCCGTCCGGTTGAGGTGGAAGACCTTACCAAGCACAAAATGGATTCGGAGCAGTTTATTATTGAAGAGAAGCAAGCCAATATTGTAAACCGGGGCATTGAACTTAAAAAAAGGATTTGCGCCGTTGGCACCACTTCTATGCGGGCAATTGAATCGGCAGTATCAGCTAATAAAACGCTGAAACCTGCTAACGACTGGACCAGTAAATTTATTTTCCCTCCCTACGATTTCAGCATTGCCAATACAATGGTTACCAACTTTCATACGCCCGAATCGACCTTACTGATGATGGTAAGCGCTTTTGGCGGATATGAACACGTGATGAATGCCTACGAGGTAGCCGTAAAAGAAAAATACCGCTTTTACAGCTATGGCGATGCGATGCTGATTATTTAGAGAGGTTAGAGATTGGTGGTTGGAGATTAGGAAATCTGATTGTCCTGATGGCTTTAAAATAGTATTAAGTGTATAACTTGTTTATTATTCTGATCAATGACTACTTCCAATCTCCAACCTCTAACCTCTAATCTCCAATCCAATAATTACGCCATCATAGTTGCCGGGGGCTCAGGTACCCGGATGCAATCGGCGGTGCCCAAACAATTTTTATTGCTTAACGGGCGGCCTGTTTTAATGCATACTATCGAAGCTTTCCATCATTCGGGATCAAAGCCCCGGATAATCGTAGTCCTTCACCCTGATTTTCATGCTGTTTGGGAAGAGCTTTGTAAAATACATGGTTTTAATATAGTCCACCAATTAGTAAATGGCGGCGAAACACGGTTTCACTCTGTAAAAAACGGGCTGGATCAGATTCCGGATGATGCCGGTGTGCTGATAGCGGTCCAGGATGCCGTCAGACCTTTAACCAGCGGGCTTATTATCAATGAATCGTACAAACACGCGGAAAGGCATGGAAATGCTGTCACAGCCGTTAAAAGCCGTGATTCAGTGAGGCAGGAAACAAGCGGCGGAACAAAAAGCTTAATGCGGGATGAGATCTGGCTGATCCAAACCCCGCAAACATTTCAATCAGCGCAAATAAAAAAAGCTTACCGGCAACCTTTCAGCGCGAAATTCACAGACGATGCAAGCGTTGTTGAAGAAACCGGCGCCACAATACACCTGGTTGAAGGCAGCTACAAAAATATAAAGATCACTTTCCCCGAAGATATCGCGATTGCGGAATGTTTGTTAAACAGACAATAGTCCATGGTCCATGGCAACTCTTCTTCATTATTGTAAACCGAATTAGTCCTGTTCTTTTTTCTGCCATGGACTATGGTCCATCGACTATAGGCTGCCTACGCCCTCCTGATCACGCCTAACAGCAAAGCGACAACTGCAATTACTAAAAGGACGTGAATAAGGCCGCCGCCTACAGGATACACGAAAAATCCGAATATCCATCCAATAACAAGGATAACGGCGATTAAATATAATATACTTCTCATTTTTATAAAGTTTTAGTTTATACTGCTTTAGATAACCAAAACCATCACAAAAAGTTTCACCAATAAAAAAAACCCTGCCAAAGCAAGGTTTTTTTATTACTTAACCGGTACGTTAATACTCGTCTTCGTTAAAAAAGAAGTCGTCTTTGGTCGGATAATCGGGCCATATTTCTTCAATGTTTTCATAAGGCTCACCATCGTCTTCCAATGCCTGTAAGTTTTCAATAACCTCAACAGGCGCTCCTGAACGGATAGCATAGTCAATCAGTTCGTCTTTTGTTGCGGGCCAGGGTGCATCTTCAAGGTGCGATGCGAGTTCAAGTGTCCAATACATATTTTCTTATTTATAATTTTTTCGGATAAATTTACTTTTTCGCAAAAGTATAACATTTTTAATTTGATTATCAATAATTTTTTCAAATTGTTAAACACGTGGTATCCATTGATTTTCAGGTATTTTATTGTCGTTTGCAATCTTCCTTGCCAAAGTAAACAGGTAATCGCTGAGCCTGTTTAAATAAATTATCACTTTTTCGTCAACCATACTTTCTTCCGCAAGATGAATAACAACCCGTTCGGCACGGCGGCATACACACCTTGCAATATGGCAAAATGAAATGGCATTATTGCCTCCCGGCAGAATAAAATGTCTTAACTGTGGCAAATGTTCGTTTATCAAATCCATTTCCTTTTCAAGCAATTCTATATCAGTCAAATGCAGATCGGGAATAATCATTTTTGATTTTTCCGGGTCTGACGCCAGCGACGAGCCGATGGTAAACAGCCTGTCCTGCACCTGCTTCAATAATCCCTTATCATGCCCGTCAATATCCTGGTCAATAATCAGGCCGATATAGGAATTAAGTTCATCAACCGTGCCGTAACTTTCAATACGGATATGATGCTTGGCAACGCGTGTGCCGCCAATTAATGAGGTAAAACCCTTATCGCCGGTTTTGGTGTAAATCTTCATCGTATTTCGATTCATGCAATTTTTCGAATTTATGATTTTGGTTCTGTATTTCAGCTTAGATTTGGAGGAAAAATCGTTCAAAGGACTGCAGATTTATCTTAGCATAAAACACAATACGGTTTTGAACGTTGTTTAACCAAATCCAAAGTGCATGAAATTTCTTGTTTTGTTCTTGTTTTCAATTTTAAATAACTCTTGCGGTCATAGCAATCCCCCTGTGCATAAAGCAAGTTTAGCTGGTATTTTGAGCGAAAAACAATTTAATGAGCTATTCCCCATGCGGAATAAATTTTACACTTACGCCTCATTTATAAAAGCTGCCGATGAACTGGGCCTGATAAAAGTTAAAGTTGTAAGACGCGCGGTATCGGTTTATCAGTTTACGCGCACCAGCAAAGCCACCGGAAAGTCAGCCGTCGTGCGCCAGGACGAAGACTGGAACGAAGAATGGGCCAAAAAGAAACCCGACAGTACCTATTTTATAGATTACGGCAATTTTTGCACAGAAAAAGACCCGCAAACCAACAAAAAAGAACTGGCAGCTTTTTTCGCCCAAATAGCCCACGAAACCAGGCACGGCGAAGACGGAAAATACAATGACGGGCTGATGTTTATCCATGAAAACAACATATCCCTTCCCTACACTGCTGATAATTACAATTACCCCGCCGTTAAAGGTAAAAAATATTATGGTCGCGGGCCGATGCAGCTTAGCTATAACGGCAATTATGGCTATGCCTCGGATTGTATTTTTGGAAACAAAAGTATATTGTTAAATAATCCTGAACTGGTGGAAACCGACCCGGTTGTCGCTTTTAAAACTGCCATTTATTTCTGGATGACCCCGCAAACCCTGAAACCATCGGCACACGATGTAATGATTGGCAAATGGCAGCCCAATGCGGCTGATAAAGCCGCAGGCCGTACCCCCGGCTTTGGCATGACTATCAACATTATTAACGGCAGCGTAGAATGCGGCAAAGGAGAAAATATATTCAGCATGAATGATCGTATTGGTTTTTACCGTTACTTTTTGAGCAAACTTGGTGTGAGTGATCCAAACTGCGCCTGCTCCTGCGGGAAGATGAAGGCGTATTGAATTGGTGAATTATTGAATTATTTACAAAGATTAGTTTATAAAATATTGACAATCAATATTTTATAAACTAATCCATTATGGAAACAGGGTGTCAT
>JBIOHE010000328.1:0-4886 GCA_044448725.1 Sphingobacteriales bacterium
ATATTTTTTTGTTTTAACCACCATTCAGGTGTATTTGTAAGCTATGACCACATTGTTTTTGTGGAGGTTACAGTGTTTTGGATTTTTTTTATTGTAGTCCATGGTCGATAGTCCATAGACCATAGCCGATTATCTTCCAGCTATCACTATTACAATAAAATCATCAAACCTTTTACCATGGACCATGGACTATCGACCATGGTCTTCCTAAAAAAAACTATCTTTACTTTAAATGTAACCTAACGTACTAAAGGCACGTCAGAGAGCTATAACAGATGCAAAGCAAGCTTTCAGATATAGCGTTGATAGAACAAACCCTGGCAGGTAATCAGTCGGCTTATACCGATTTGGTTAAGCGTCACCAGCGGTTTGTGTTTACGCTGGCAATGCGTTTTGCAAAGAGCCGCGAAGATGCCGAGGAAATAGCGCAGGATTGTTTCATAAAAGCCTACAGGTCACTGGCATCCTTTCAGGGGCAGTCCCGGTTTAGTACATGGCTGTATAGTATTGTTTACACTACCGCCATGACATTTTTGCGAAAGAAACGGGTGGCTACTGATTCTATTGATGACGAAAATATTTATATCCAGATAGAAAACAATACATCGGGATATGATGTAAATAATGCTGAAAACAAATCAAGATCGTTTTATTTGAATAAGGCGATCGATCAGCTTTTACCGGATGATGCGGCCATCATTACCATGTTTTATAAAGGCGGGTTATCGCTCGAAGAAATTGGACAGGCATTGGGAATGGAAGCAAATACGGTTAAAGTAAAATTATTCAGGGCGCGCCAGCGTTTAAAAGAAAAGCTGGAACGCAATTTAAAACATGAAGCAAAGGAGCTGATATGAATACGATAGAGGAAACACTTTGGAACTATATTGATGGCAATTGCAGCCCGGAGGAGCAAAAAGCCATACACGCACTTATAGCAGGCGACGAAGCATACCGCATTAAATACCAGGAATTGCTGAAACTTAACACTGAGTTTTCGGCGATGGAACTTGAAGAGCCTTCAATGGCTTTTACCTATAATGTAATGGAGGCTATTCGCACCGAACAGGCGCAGCAACCGCTTAAAGCAGCTATTAATAAACGGATAATTATGGGCATCGCTATCTTTTTTATGTTAACCATAGTTATCTTACTGGGATTTGTTTTGTCAAACATCCGCTTGCCGTCCGTAAATATTGCTATACCTGCAGGTTTGAAAATGCCGGAGATGAAGACTTATTTTACCAAACCGGTGATAGAAGGCTTTTTATTTTTTGATGTGGTATTGGCGCTGTACTTATTTGATACTTTTCTGCGCAGGAAGGGCCAAAACGAAGCAAAGATAAACCCGCGTTGAAAAAATGTCAATTTTGGCAAAAATTCAATAGTTTTTATGCAAAAATGGCAGCTATTTGCCAAATTACGATCATTTTGGCAATACACTAACACGGTGACAGCTTGGCCAAAATAATTGGTATAGTAATTGTTATAAAATATACGGACTGGCATCCTGCCAGTTCAATTGTGATAAGGTTTAGGTTGAAAGCCCCAAGCAGCGAGTGCAAGGGGCTTTTATTTTTATATTGTCATTTCAACTTAAACTATTGTAATTATCCATTTACTATTGATAACTTAGTTTAAATATTCAATTATGAAAAAGCTGAGTTTATCCATAATTATCCTGCTGATCGCAAGTATCAGTTTAAAAACAAATGCCCAGGCGCCGAGGATTCCCGAAGCCAGCTCAACCCAAACCATTATCCAGGATTTCGGGCTTGGGAAAATTACCATAACTTATTCAAGGCCAAATGTTAAGGGCCGGGTTATTTTTGGCGGAATAAACCCTTACGGGCAGGTTTGGCGTACCGGGGCAAATGCCGCTACCACCATAAATTTCACCGAAAATGTGATCATGGAGGGGCATAAGGTACCGGCTGGCAGCTACTCGCTGTTCACCATCCCCGAAAAGGATGAATGGACAGTGATCCTCAATAAAACCGTTAAACAATGGGGTGCCTATAGTTATAAAGAGGCCGACGACTTTTTGCGTTTCAAAGTAAAGCCTGGTTATCTTGACGAAAAAAGGGAAACTTTTACCATTCAGTTTACAAACGCAACCACAAAATCGGCAGACCTGCATTTGGTTTGGGATCATACCGCGATTATTGTTCATCTGCAAACCGATGACGATGCTCAAATAACCGCCAATATTGACGAACTGATGAAAGGTGACCGTAAACTGTACTATTTTAATGCTATACAGTATTATTATGAGAATAATAAAGACATGAACAAGGCATTGGGTTGGGCGCTGGAGGCTGAAAAAGTTGATCCCGGCCCATGGTACAAATTATGGGAAGCCCGCATCCGCTTAAGAATGGGTGATAAGGATGCAGCGATCTCAGCAGCACAGGAAGGGATTAAACAGGCAAAAGCGACAAATGATGACGAATATGTACGCTTAAACCAGGCCGTGATAGACCAGGCCGGGAACTGAGCGACACTACCGGATTTCTTAACGGAGAGAATTCTGAAATAAGGAACAAAATGTGATTTAAATTTTTTTCAAGGCATCTATCAAAGCCTCACCGTCTATATGGGGTTTCGCAGGTATAACCAGGTTAATCAGCCAGGCGATGACGATCAGTAAAATACACCCTATCGCGTTAAGCCACAGATAGGCAACCACTCCGTAATACCCGATGATACAAATAAGTGCCTCGGTAATAATAGCTGCAATAAAAACAGCGTTACCCCTTATTTTTTTCAGGTAAAACGCTACTACAAAAACACCTAATATAGTTCCGTAAATATAGGAGCCCAGTTGATTCACATATTCTAACAGGTTGCCGACTTTGCTTGCATACAGGGCCATTATTACGCACACTACACCCCAGAATAAAGTTGCCAGCCGCGATGCCGTTACATAATTTTTATCGGACGCATGTGGATTGATCGAACGTTTATAAATATCAACCACAGTTGTTGATGCGAGTGAACTTAAAGCGCTGGCTGTTGAACCCATGGAGGCAAGAAAAATAATGGCAATCAGCAGCCCTATGAGCCCCCTTGGCAAGTAGTGAGTAACAAAATTAAGGAACACATAATTGGTGTCGTCCCCATTTGCCTTACCGTTGTTCTGCTTCATTACAGCAATGGCCTCTTTTCGTATGGCTATTGAATTGTTGTCGGCAGTTTTTAAAGCAAATTGCGCCTCGCCGATTTTTGTTTGATCCTTGCTGTCAAAGGCTTTAATCAGGTCGTTGGCTTTATTTTTTCTGTTCTCAAATGCCGCCGAATATTGATTTTCAAGCGTATTATACTGATTTGCATAAGCGCTTTGCTTTACCTGGTTTACTTCGTACTGGTTAAAGAACATCGGCGGGCGGTTAAACTGGTAAAATGCAAAAACCAGCACGCCAATCAGCAAAATCATAAACTGCATAGGTATTTTAACCATCCCGTTCATAATCAGCCCCAGGCGGCTTTGCCCAACCGAGCTGCCTGTTAAATAGCGCCCAACCTGACTTTGGTCGGTGCCAAAATAAGAGAGCTGTAAAAAGAAACCGCCGATCAGGCCGCTCCAGATGTTATAGCGGTTATTGGGGTCAAATTTCCAGTCGATCACGTTCATCTTGCCTAATTTGCCTGCAAGTTTAATAGCATGGGAAAAGCCCACACCATGCGGCAGCAAACTCACCACCATAATTCCGGCAAAAAACATCCCCGAAAAAATAATGCTCATTTGCAGCAGTTGTGTATAGGATACCGCTTTTGTTCCGCCATAAACGGTATAAAATATAACCAGGCCGCCAATAAACAGGGTAGTGTAAACCGTATTTGTGCCGAGGATTGTGGATAGTATTATAGATGGCGCGTAAATGGTGATACCGGTGGAAAGACCGCGCTGCACAAGGAACAAAAAGGCAGTCAGCGCCCTTGTTTTCAGGTTGAAGCGTTGTTCCAGGAATTCATAAGCCGTATAAACTTTTAGCCTGTGGAATATGGGCACAAAAGTGATGCACAGCACGATCATGGCCAGCGGCAGCCCAAGGTAAAATTGCACAAAGCGCATCCCGTCTGAATAGGCCTGACCGGGCGCAGATAAAAATGTGATGGCGCTGGCCTGTGTGGCCATTACCGACAGGCCAACATGGTACCAGGGTAAGGAGCGACCGCCCCGAAGGTATTGGTCGATGTTTTTGTTGCTGCCGCTTTTCCAAACGCCATAAATAACGATGGTCAGCAGCGTAACGCCAAGAACGATCCAGTCAATTAAGCTCATTCAAATAATAAGGTAATGAGCCAGAATACAAAAATTAAAAGAACCAGCCAGCCGATAACCACGGCATAAAACTGGTTCCAGCTGCGTATAAATGAAGGCAGGTCAGGATCAGGCGCTTTCACGGCCCCTGACAAAGACATTCAGAAAAAATCCGGCGAACATCAGGCCGAAAACGCCTAATACCGGAATCCATACTAAACTGCTTTCAAGAATTACGCCCACAAACATGCCGCATAATAATGCCACAAGGTAATAAGCGTAATCGTAATTTTCTTCTTTTTTTGGATGATGATGTGCCATGGTTAAAATTATATGCTGCAAATATATTAATTTGAGTTTGGAACTATGAACTATCAGGCGTTTAAAACAAATCGGCTTTACTGTCTAATCTTTATAAGGAATTGATAAAAGAACGCACGTTTTCAATGGGGCTTTCTATTCCTGTTCCATTATGAGCATCATTGATTGTTTTAACAGTTAAAGCATTGGGCGTGTTATATTTTTTCAGCGGTTCCTTAAAACGCTTTGCTTTTTTATCGGGTGTCTCAACCTTTAAGGTTTTCATCGCCATTTACTAATTTTATATACAAATATAGATAAT
>JBIOHE010000329.1:0-4866 GCA_044448725.1 Sphingobacteriales bacterium
TCTCCTTTTCCCAATTTTCTAATTGGGACTGCAAAGGTAGGTATATAATTTTATTACAAAAAAATTAATTTACTGTTAAATGCTGATTTTTAAGGGATTTTGGGGATGAAATCAACATTTGGGGACAATAAAAGCAGTAAAACGATAAATGGATGTTCATTTTTCATTGCTAAATCTATAAAAACCCGTCAGTTTTTCTTCTATCTCATCAAAAATCCCCATAAAATCGTCCCTCAAAGTATCCCGGTAAGCAGATAAAACTTCATTCATTTTAACTTCCTGTTCAGGTGTAAAGGGGTCCTGCCAAACCCGCATGCAGATCTTTTTCAATGCGTAGGCAATTTCCTTTGTATCGGCATAACTAAAAAGGTAACGGCTTTTTTTAAACCCGGCGTAAAACTTAAAAAAAACGGCGGTTTCTTTTAATCCCGAAAAGGTTAGAAATTCATCTACAACATCTGTATCACAACCATCCAGATGATCATAAAATGTATCGGCAGTTACTTTTTGGGTAGTGAGCAACAGGTTATCCAATATCAGCTCCAGCGCAATATGTCCTAAAAAAAATGGTTTCACGGGTGAGCCTTCTATAGCAGGCAGGAGCTGTATTTTTAATTGATGTGAATGAAAGTGAAAATAATCGGAGGAATGAAAATAGCGGTCAATCGTCAGGTGCTTTTTCCACCCGTTTATAATTGAATTAATATTGCTATCCGGGTGGTGCAATTTTTCGGGATGAATGATGACCGTTTTATCTGCATTTTTCAAAAGATCAGGCAGCACCGTACCTAATATAAAGTAGGGGTTATCTGTATCCCGGTCGAAGTAAAAATGAGATAGAAAATTCATAAACCTTTTTTGCAAAATAGTGATTTTTTGAGATTTCACCGATTATTTTGATTTGATTTCACCGATTATTTTGAGATTACACCGATTACAAAAGTCGATTTCACTGATTGCCTTTGGATTACGCTGATGTAATCGAATACATAGTCAATAAATAATTTATGAAGCTTACTGCTTATCATTATCGGAATAAAACAATCGGTGTCATCCTACTATAATCAGTGCAATCCCAAAATAATCGGTGAAATCATTCTACCATCGGTGAAATCATATTACTATCTTTGCCACTTTTGAAACTGAATATATAATGAACTTTGTTGAAGAATTACGCTGGCGCGGCATGCTGCATGATATAATGCCGGGAACTGAAGAACTGCTGAATAAGGGTATGGTGTCGGGTTATATTGGGTTTGACCCTACTGCCGATTCCCTGCATGTAGGCAGCCTGGCCCAGATTATGAGCCTGATCCACTTTCAGCGCGCGGGGCACAGGCCGTTTGCACTTGTTGGCGGGGCCACAGGGATGGTGGGCGACCCCTCAGGTAAATCTGCCGAACGTAATTTACTGTCGGAAGAAGCCTTGCAGCATAACCTTGCCGGGATAAAAAACCAGCTCGAAAAATTTCTTGATTTTGATTGCGGCGCCAACAGCGCCCAAATGGTAAATAATTACGATTGGTTTAAGAATTTCACCTTTCTGAATTTTATCAGGGACGTAGGCAAACATATTACCGTTAATTATATGATGGCCAAAGATTCGGTAAAAAACCGGATCAACGGGGACACCGGGATGTCCTTTACAGAGTTTAGCTACCAGCTGGTGCAGGGTTATGATTTTTATTATTTGTGGAAGAATCACAATTGCATTTTGCAAATGGGAGGATCGGATCAATGGGGAAATATTGTTACCGGCACCGAACTCATCCGCCGTAAAGATGCAGGAGAAGCCTATGCGTTAACCACGCAATTGATAAAAAAAGCCGACGGTAGCAAGTTTGGTAAAACCGAGGGTGGTAATATCTGGCTCGATCCTGAAAAAACCTCGCCTTATAAATTTTACCAGTTTTGGTTAAATACCAGCGATGCGGATGCAAAAAGCTATATCAGGATATTTACCCTATTTGACCAGCAAACCATTGAAGGCCTTGAAGTCGAACAAGACGCTGCGCCGCATTTACGGGTTTTGCAAAAAGCTTTGGCAAAAGATATTACCATCCGTGTACATGGCGAAACAGAATATGAAAAGGCGATTAAATCATCGGATTTTTTGTTCGGCAACATTGCCATTGATTTTTTAAGTGAATTGAATGATGCCGAAGTGCTGGCTTTGTTTGATGGCGTACCAAACTACACCATCAATTTAAACGATTTACAGCAAGGTATCAATGTAATTGATCTGATGGCTGCTAATACCTCTGTTTTCCCATCCAAGGGCGAAGCAAAAAAGATGGTACAAGGCGGCGGCGTAGCCATAAACAAAGTAAAAATAACCTCTGTAGATGATATTTACGGACAGGATGCGTTAATAAATGGCAAATACCTGGTGGCTCAAAAAGGCAAGAAAAACTACTTTTTAATTATTGCTGAATAATTTGCAAATCCGACAAATGGTACATATATTTGTATATATGTCGTATGGAGAAAAACATAATGAACCTTTAAAAGTTAATGAACCCGTGGTAGCTTATGGTTTACCGGGTTCATTAAACCCTTTTTATAATTTATTGGGGGGCTCAAAATCAATAAGGTTATCCAATGATTTTGATATTATAAAGTTTGCCCGCGAGGGTTTTCCAAAACGGGTTTTACTGGCCCTGGCAAAAAAGATATCGTTAAACATACAGGAGTTATCCAATATTCTGCATATTTCTGAGCGTACACTGCAACGCTACGATGACGATGCCATCATAAAAACCGAGTACGCCGAAAAGGCTGTAGAGCTTGCCAGGTTGTACACACGCGGCGAAGCGGTTTTCGGCACCATGGATAAATTCAAATTATGGGTTAAAGCGCCCAGCCTGGTTTTTAATGGCGAGTCGCCGGTATCCATGCTGGATACTTCCGCCGGCTTTGATATGGTTTTCAAGGAGTTGGGCCGAATTGAACATGGAATTTTCGCCTGATGATCCTTTACCGTATTGTAAAGTGCAATTACGCTGCTGACCTCAGCGGCTCCGGCGCCCGGCTGTATGGCGGAAGGTGGAACAGCGAAGGCAAATCTGCCATATACCTTGCATCCTCACGATCATTGGCCGTTTTGGAAGTACTGGTGCATTTACCGCCCTTGATGATCCCCGATGATTTTTGCCTGGTTGAAATTGAAGTACCTGATAACAGCATCAGTCAAATAGCAATTGAAGATTTACCCGACAACTGGAAAGAGATATCGCCACCTGTAGCTTTGAAGGAAATAGGTGATAATTTCCTGAAAAAACAAGCCTGTCTATTACTAAAAATGCCTTCCTCAATCGTCCCGATGGAATTTAACTATCTGCTTAACCCGCTCCATGCGGGAATAAAGAAAGTAAAAATAGTTAAGCGTGAGCCTTTTGATTTTGATTCGAGGCTTGTTTAGGCATTGGTCACTGGTCATTAGTCATTAGGTGATAAATAGCATAACATAGGTTACACTTTGAAGTGTAGCATAACATAGGTTACACAATATATAGTTCTTTGACATAAAAAGCTGATACTCATTGCAAAAAGAATAATGCAAGAGTATAAGCAGAGACAAGAAGCCATTAGGCGTTATCAAGCAAAAGAGAAGATCGCAAGGATTGCTAAAGCAATAGGAAAAAGCCGTAGATGGGTTTATCTATGGATTGGTCGTTATGAAGAAAATCCGGATAATCCAGACTGGTATAAAGATCAATCTAAGGCCCCCAAGCACAAGCCTAACAAGATTTCTTCAGAACAGGAGAATCAGGTTATTGCTATCAGGGAGTCGCTTGAAAACCAGCAATACGCTCAAACAGGGGCTATTTCTATTCAATATGAATTTGAAAGAAAAGGTTTGACTATTCCCCCTATATGGACGATTAATCGGGCAATTTCGAGGCATGGTCTAACAAAACAACCACTGGCAGCAAGGCCTACCAAAGCATACCCTGAACTATTTATTCATACCCATCAAATGGATTTGGTGGGTCCAAGATATATCAAGGGTGATGGCTCCTTTTTCAGTATGAACCTGATCGATGTAACTACGCATTCCTGTTATGTGAAAGCAATACGTCATAAATCATCTGACCAGATATTGGGGGCCATTGTAGAGTTTTGGCAGACACACGGCTTGCCGGATGCTTTGCAAATGGACAATGAGCTTGCTTTCAGGGGCAGTAACCGCTATTGGAGAAGTTTTGGATCAGTAGTACGGTTTGCTTTAAGCCAGGGCGTAGCACCGGTGTTTATTCCATTTAAAGAGCCATGGCGTAACGGCATGATCGAAAAGTTCAATAACACATACGATAAACGTTTTTTCCGCGCCAATACTTTCAACGATATGAAAGCAATATCACAGGAAGAAAAGAACTTTATTGCCTTTCATAATAGCCATCATCGCTACAGTTCACAAGGTCATAAAACGCCCGATGAGATGAGGGCGCTGGTATTGCCTCCTAAGTATTATAAAGGCAATATTCATTTAGAAAAGCGGATACCGCTGAAAACCGGATGTATTTACTTCATTAGGTTTATTCGGAGCGATGCAAAGCTTCATTTGCCTAATGAATCATTTCAATTGGATACAACCTTAAAATACAGTTATGTGGTAGCAGAGATTAACATCGATAACCAATGCCTGGTAATTAGGCAAAATTGGGAGATCAGACAGATATTCGCCTTTCAAATGCCTGTCGACTGGTAACTTGTCTATAATGTCAAAGAACGAAAATAAAAGTGTAACCTATGTTGTGCTACACAAGCCACTGTTAGGCGCCCCCATGGGGGCAGGCCCGCTTCGCGGGGGGCATTTTCTTAACGGTGGACTAAAAGTGTAACATATGTCATGCTATATAACAA
>JBIOHE010000330.1:0-4853 GCA_044448725.1 Sphingobacteriales bacterium
AAATTAATCTAACAAAAATGAACAATATAATAAATATGAGAAAGGGTCATGGGATATTTTTAGGCTTACTATTCTTGTTCACATTGCCTTCTTTTTCCTGTAATAAGAAGAAGGAGGTTGCGCCTCAAACTCAAACTCAATTCACTGTTTCTTCCGCGCAAGTTGTTTTTGAGTCGGAAGGAAGTAGTTCTAATGTTTCTATCACTGCAAATGGTAATTGGACAGCGACAGCCAGTAGTTCATCTATATGGTTCACGATAAGTCAGTTATCGGGAGGCCCGGGAAATGTTACGCTTAAATTAACCGCGAACGCTAACAATACGGGGGCTGGCCGCAAGGCGATGGTGACTATCAAAGCTTCGAATGGTGATACCAGGCAAATTGAAGTTTCACAGCCAGATAATCAAAATCTGTTAACAAAATTCGCAAAAGTTTCGCCGAAACTTCTCACCAATAGTGGGAATCCTTTATTAGATTTTATGTTTACGGCCGACCCAACAGCTATAGAATACAATGGAAGAGTTTATGTGTATGCCACAAATGATAATCAACAGTATTTGAAGGTAGGACCGGGTGGAACAAATAGTGCCGAGTCTATCCATACATTCGTCATGATGTCTTCCGATGATATGGCCAACTGGACTTATCATGGCCTCATAAATACAGCAGTACTGGCGCCATGGGCTGCTTCGTCCTGGGCACCTTCAATTGAATCCAGAATGGAAGCAGATGGTAAAACGCATTTCTATATGTATTACTCCAATAACGCTTTTGGCTCAGCCGTGCTTACTTCCACCTCTCCCGTTGGCCCCTGGAAAGACCCATTAGGAAAGGCCATAGTCGACCACACTGTTCCCGGTGTGGATGTCCAGGTGCCATTCGATCCCGGAGTTGTGATTGACGGCCAAGGTACAGGCTGGCTGGTTTTTGGTGCCGGAGCTGCAAAAACACCCTATTTGCCGGATAATTCCAGAATCGTCAAATTAGGAGCGGATATGATCAGTTTGGCCAGCAGTATTTCTAAAATACCCTCTCCTTATATGAATGAGGCCAGCGACCTTAACTTTATCAACGGAACCTATGTTTATAGCTATTGTACGAGTTGGAATCCACGCGATGTATGGCCTTATACCAATATTCTTGCACCAAGTGCCGCCTGCATATCTTATATGACGAGTAAAACACCCTTAGATTCGGGTAGTTGGCAGTATGGCGATAATTACTTTAGGAATCCTGGCGAAAACGTGGTTAATAACGTGGGTGATTACGTGGGTCCTTATACAAACAATCACTCTCACTTGTTCACGTTTCAAGGGAAATGGTATTTTGCTTACCATGCCATGTATTTACAAGATTATTTTAACACTAAGGGTGGTTTTCGTAATGTGGGTATCGAAGTAGCACCGATGGATACAACTAATGGCGTGAAAATCCCCTTGATCCACGCAACTTTTAAAGGTCCGTCACAAACAAAGCTATTAAATCCGTTCGTTCTGCAGCAGGCAGAAACCACGGCAGGCACTTCTGGGCACGTTACGTTCGATACTGCTGGTATTGTGGGTAATATGGTTGCCATAGGACAAATAGATAAACAAGTTCTCATGGTTCGCGGAGCCGATTTTAGCAAACAGGTTCCTGCCAAATTCGAAGGCCTGGTGAAAGGAACAGGTCAAATTGATGTTTATGTAAATAATCTTAATGGCCCGGCTCTTGTTTCCCTTAAATGTGATGTGAAGGACTGGACTACGCTTTCTCAGCAAATAACAACCAAGATACCTAATGGAACAGGGAATATCTATTTTGTATTTTATGGAGACGGTTTTTTGTTTGATGAATGGAAATTTTATTAAGTCCGGTTGCTGGTTTATTGATGCTATTTAGTTTATTGATGCTATTTATAAGCAGATGTTCGATCAAAACGGACTGTTACTGCCGGTTCGCTGAAACCGTTAACCCTTTCTTTTGGGAGCCGGGTAAGGTGCTTGACCAGGGTATTTCAGATGCCATTATTGGAGGATATAAGTAAAAAGTAAACTGCCGGTGTCACGAATAGGAGCTTATTCGTGATACCGGCATAATTCCGCAAGTTCAAACTGATATATCCAATTAGCTCTAAATAGTATTAAAAAAAAGGAATATGGAAGATCAAACTATTTCAAAAGCGCCAAAATTAGATGAAAGTGAAATTAAAGCTTTGATAGAGAATTTTGATACGATTGGTGTTTTGCTTAAGGAGCACCCTGCTTTCTTCAGTAACTCTATCTCAACACCTGAATCGAAAAAAATGTGTAACGAGGGCTTGGTTCTCATTAAGAACTTCACTCAAAAATGTTTAAAACATTATGGGATGCGTTACCTTTCAAAATAAGATTTTCTACAATAGGTTTCATTAAAATATCAATCTCAAAAAAATGATAAAACGAATATTAGCTATATTTTTTGCATTTTCAGTCTTTCATTCCATTACCTATGCCCAAATAATTTTGCCAAAAGTATTTGGTGAAAACATGGTTTTGCAAAGGGGTATAAAAATTCCTGTTTGGGGGAACGCAACCCCCGGATCAATAATAACAGGCCAGCTTGGAAGCTCCCGTGTTACTGCAAAGGTGGACGTAAAAGGAAAATGGGTGCTCCGCTTTCCGAAGTTTAAAGCTGGTGGCCCCTATACCCTTAAATTATATGAACAGGGCAGGCCTCAATCAGCTACTGAGCTAAAAGGAATTCTTATTGGTGATGTTTGGTTAGCTTCAGGTCAATCCAATATGGAGTTGCAGGTGCAACAGGCTCAGAATGCCAAAAATGAAATTGCAAAGGCAAATTTCCCTCAAATACGGTTTATTTTAGTGGGGCATGATAGGGAATTAACCCCTCAACAAGATATTCTATCGGGTAAATGGAAAATTTGTGATATCGCGAGTGTGAAGGAATTTTCAGCGGTTGCTTATTATTTTGCAAGGAAAATACATCAGGATCAAAATGTTCCGATTGGTATTATCCAAAGCGCTTGGGGCGGAACGCCGGTTGAAGCGTGGACGAGCCGCGAGATGTTGCTTTCATCGCCAATTACCAAATCTAAAATTCTCGGTAATGATACATTGACTACCAAACATTTTGTAAAGGATAGTCTTGACGGGATTCGTTTTTGGGATATTGTATATCATCCTCAAAACAATGCTGATAAATTGATCCCATCACCGGGATATGATGATTCAAGTTGGTCTAAAGTTGAGATGCCCAAACTGATTAAAGAATTCGGAATTGGAGATTATGCAGGGATGATGTGGATGCGTAAAACAATCATGCTGCCCGGATCTTTTAACGGAAAGAATTTGACGCTGAGTATCGGGCGTCCGGAGTTGAACTATTCCCTCTATTTCAACGGCATAGAAATATGCAAGACTGTCTGGAATGCGAGCCCGAAACAAACCTATTCCATTCCGGCGGGCATAGTGAAGAACGGTGGGAATATAATTTGTCTCCGCATCGCGATGTTATGGGGTGGTGGTGGTCTGAACCCTCCGGCAGAAAACATCTTTATTACCGACGGTGATACAAAGGTTTCTTTAGCCGGGCAATGGTTGTATAAAAAAGACCTCGAACCTGCACTCCCCAAAATCCACAATTATCAAAACTATCCGGCATTGCTGTACAATGCGATGATAAATCCGCTTATCCCTTATGGAATCAAAGGGTTTCTCTGGTATCAGGGCGAGGCCAATGATTCCGTAGGATATAAATACCGGAAAATGTTTCCGATGCTGATAACCGACTGGAGGCAGCGTTGGCATCAGGGCAATTTGACTTTCTTGTATGTTCAGTTGCCAAATTTCAAGAAGGAAAAGGCTCTTCCATCCGAGAGCGAATGGGCCGAGTTGCGGGAGGCACAGTCTATGGCTTTATCACAACCCAATGCAGGGATGGCTTGCACGATCGATATCGGAGAAGCCGAAAGCATTCATCCGACCAACAAACAAGAAGTAGGTCGAAGGCTAGCTTTAATAGCCGGTAAATTAGCATATAAACAAGACGGTGTTGCATCCGGCCCGATGTATAAGGGTTACCGGATAGTTGGAAACAGTATTCGCATTAGTTTCGCAAATGCTGGTTCTGGCTTGTCGACGAAAGACGGCAAGGAAGTAACGGGCTTTGCGGTAGCAGGGAAAGATAAGCGGTTCTATTGGGCAAAGGCAATTATTGACGGAAATGAGGTAGTCGTTTCTTGCGATCAAGTCGCCGAACCTGTGGCTGTTCGGTATGCCTGGGCCGATAACCCGGTATGTAATCTGATTAATATAAGTGGATTGCCTGCGGTGCCGTTCAGAACGGATGACTGGAAAGGCTTGACACAAAAATAGATTTTAATCTTTGAGGAGAATACGTAATTCAACTTATCATCATACCATGATAAAAACATAGAAAAAATAAAAGTTTAGTTTAATAAAACTTTGAAAATGAAGGAGATTTTGTTTTACAATATTAAATATGATCTGAAAACCAGGGCTGCTTGCCATGCAAAAGGATTATATATAACTAATAATTAAATTATTTTCAATGAAAAGACGAACGTTAATAAAGGGGTTAGCCGCAGGATTATCCTCTTTGTATGCATCGAAACTCTATAGTAGTAATCTGTTACCTGTTTTTTCAAATTCAGATATTGCAGCCGGGCCATTTGAGCCAACATGGAAGTCATTGGCGCAATATCAAGTACCCGATTGGTTTCGCGATGCCAAGTTTGGGATATGGGCGCATTGGGGCCCCCAATGCCAGCCTGAACACGGCGACTGGTACGCCCGCGGTATGTACGAAGAGGGTAGCGACCACTATGAATTCCATCTGAAAAAATATGGACA
>JBIOHE010000331.1:0-4825 GCA_044448725.1 Sphingobacteriales bacterium
ACTCACTACTCACCATTCACCAACTGCCCCCCCGCAAACCCTCATTATTGATAATATAGGCATGTTATCGTCTCTTTATCAATATGGTAACATCGCTTTTATAGGTGGCGGTTTTGGCGCAGGGATCCATAATACGCTTGAGGCCGCAGCTTTTGGCCTGCCGGTTATTTTCGGGCCAAATTATGCAAAGTTTAAAGAAGCACACGATCTGATAACTTTAAGAGCGGGTTTCAGCATCGGCAACCAAATGCAGTTAAAGGGCATTGCAGATACCTTAATAAATGATGAGGCATTTTATAATGCGGCCTCCAAAAAAATACAGGTTTACGTGAAGGAGCATACCGGGGCTACTACTACTATTATTGATCATATAAAGATCGCAGATTAAAAACCGGTTGCCATTATTTTTCACCTAAAACCTTAAAAAAGCTGCGGCCAAGACGTTGTAATATGGTGGCGTCCTGGGTAACAATTTCTGCGTCGGCCATCATGCCCTGTTTTAAATGAATTGGTTTTCTCATATCGGATGAATTCTGTATTTTGAAGGTTACCCTCGAAATAAATACGCTGTCTTTATAGGGAATATCCGAAATATATTTTATCCGGCCCCTTATCATACCATATTCTTCAAAAGGATAACTTCTGAGTTTTACCAATACCTGTTGCCCTTCTTTTACTTTGCCCATATTACTTTGGGCGATAGCCATTTCTCCATAAAATGCTTCATCGCCCGGATTCACGTAAAACACCTCCTGGTTTGGGCTAAGTACCTGATTTTCCTGTATAATACCCGAAAACGAAAGCTTCCCCGACTGGGAAGCGGTTAAAATGTATTTGCTTTTCCAGTCTTCAACCGCGCTGATCAGGCTGTTTAGCGCCTGTAAAAACTTTGCTTTTTCCTGCTGCAACTGGTTATCCAGTTCTGCTATTTCGCTTTGCTTTGTTGCGTAATTATTATCCCCGGTTATTATTGACGACTCCGTTTGCAATACCGCAGCTTTTTTTGCCAGGTATTTGCTTTCTTCCAGCCTTAGCTCGGCCGGGGTCTCCACTTTCTGCTGCTCGAGCTTTTTGTGCATAGCATATTCATCACCTGCAATAGTGTAATCCTTTTGCTGGATAGTTTGCTCCGCGCTTAGCTGGTGCTGCTGATCACTAAGAAAGCTTAAGTCCCTTTGAAGAAAGGCCTTCTTTTTAACCAGGAAACCATTGCCTATTGTTGAGCTGTAAGTCAGGTATTCCTGGAAAAACACCTGGTACGAATTCTGGAGTTCGCCAAATTGTATATTATCCGAATTATTAAAAAGCTGACTATTTATGGGTGTGTTTTGGAGCGCCTGCTGCTGAATCCCTTTAAGATTTGTGAGCAGGGTTAACACCTTATCGTGGTTCGCAGTGCTTTCGATGTAGGCTAATGACTGCCCTGCTTTAACGGTTTCATTTTCGGTTACCAGCAGTTTTACCAATTTCCCGGATATTTTTGATACAATTGGTTTCGGCGCATTTGGCGAGCCTATTTTTAGCTGCGCCTTAACAACATCAGGGTACCTTATCAGCGCGGACAGACCAACAATTAAAACCAAAATCCCAAAAAACAGGGTAATCCCCCATCTCAGCAGCCATGAGGGCACTGCGGTAATAATATCCTGCATATCATCCGTATGGCGAATGTCATTGGTCATTTGCTTTGCGTCATTGGTCATTGTGTCATTAGTCATTTGCTTCGCGTCATTGGTCATTATGTCATTGGTCATTGTTTTTCTAATTTCACAGATTAACTGCTAACTGCTAACTGCTACTGCTAACTGCTAACTGCTACTGCTACTGCCTACTGCCTACTGCAAACTGCCCCTACGCCCCCAATTCCAACTGGTTTTTCACCAACTGATAATAGCTGCCTTTAAGGGCTGTTAACTGGTGATGAGTGCCCTTCTCAATTATGCGGCCTTTGTCAAGCACAATAATATTATCGGCATTGCTAACTGTGCTTAGCCTGTGGGCAACAATAATCACCGTTCGGCCCGTGAAAAATTCATGCAGATTATTCATAATCACCCTTTCGTTGTTTGAGTCGAGCGCATTGGTGGCTTCATCAAAAAATAGGTATTGCGGGTCTTTGTAAACGGCGCGGGCAATCAGCATCCTTTGGCGCTGGCCCTGGCTTATCCCGTTCCCCTCCGCGCCTATTTTTGTATTGAGGCCAAGGGGAAGGCTGTCGATAAAATCCTGTATGTTGGCAACCTTTATGGCGTGGCGCAATTTTACTTTATCGGGATATTCGTCGCCGACAGCAATATTACGTTCAATGTTATCCGAAAAAATAAAACCATCCTGCATAACCACGCCGCACTGGCCACGCCATGTTTTAAAACCAATATTACCGATTGCCTGGTCGCCCACTTTTATTTCGCCTTTTTGCGGCTCGTAAAAACGGAGCAGCAGTTTTAATATGGTGGTTTTACCGCTGCCGCTCATGCCTACAATGGCTGTGGTTTTACCTTGCGGGATATGCAGGTCAATGTTTTCGAGCACGGGTTCATTGCCTGCCCCCGGATAGCGGAAGGTAAGGTTATTAATGAACAGGCTTTTATTTTCGGGCAGGGTATGGTTCCATTCCTTATCTGCCGGTTCTTCATCCGGCATCTGGTGGATTTCGTTCAAACGCTCCAGGCTGATCTTCGCATCCTGAAAACCCTGTATAAAGCCTAACATTTGCTCAATCGGACTGCTTAACTGCCCTACAATATATTGCACGGCGACCATTGCTCCCAGGGTTAAATTACCATTGATAACGGCCTCTGCGCTTAAAAAGGTGATAAGTATGTTTTTACCCTCGTTTATAAATGAGGCGCCGCCCTGCTGGTATTGGCTAAGTGCAAGGGTTTTAACATTAAACTTGAAAAGCCGGGCCTGTATATGCTCCCATTCCCAGCGTTTTTGCTGCTCGCAGTTGTTGAGTTTTATCTCCTGCATGCCGCCAATCAGCTGTACTATGCTGCTTTGGTTTTTTGCCGAAACGTCAAAGCTTTTATAGTTGAGCGCACGGCGGCGCTTTAAAAAAAGCACTATCCAGGCTGTGTATAGGGTGCTGCTTACCGCGAAAACAAAAAAGATACTGATATTATAGTAAACCAGCACCACCGAAAAAACCAGCAGGTTAAACATCGAAAATATGGTACTCAGCGCCGATCCGGTTAAAAAAGTTTGGATGTTTTTTTGATCGTTCATGCGCTGCATAATATCGCCTGTCATTTTGGTATCGAAAAAGCTCATGGGCAGCTTCATCAGCTTGATCAAAAAATCAGTAAGGATAGAAATGTTTATCCTTGTACTGATATGCAGCAATATCCACGACCGGATGAATTCCACGCTTACCCGCCCGACGATCAATGCTGTTTGGGCAATAAGGATGATGTACAGAAAGTTAAGGTTGCGGGTATTGATGCCAATATCAACAATAGATTGGGTTAAAAATGGGGTTATCAGTTGCAGCAAACTGCCGATGCCCAGCCCGAACAGCAACTGCATGACCAGTTTGCGGTAGGTAATCAAATAACGCAGCAGGAAAGACCACCGTACCTCGCTGCCTTTCTCATCTTCTTCCTGGTAAAATTGCGGCGTAGGGGCCAACAGCAGCGCAATGCCTTCTGTTTTTTCTTTATCTGCCTCCCAGCTTCTGTTAAAATCAGCTTCTTCGAGCATAACCAGTCCATCTGCAGGATCGGCCAGGTAGTATTTATGGTTTTTTATTTTATATAATACCACAAAATGATGTTGCCGCCAGTGCAAAATACAGGGTAGTTCGGCTTCCTTTAACTGTTGCGCAGTCAGTTTAACACCTAATGAACGGAAACCGATTTTTTCGGCAGCATCGCTGATCCCCAACAGGGAAACACCCTCCCTGTTGATTTCGCACATTTTATTAATGGTTTGCTGCTTAAAATTACGCCCGTAATGCTTTGCTATCATGCGAAGGCAGGTGGGGCCGCAGTCCATTGCGTCAAATTGTTTGTAAAATTTAAAACTCATTTACGATGATTTTAGATTTTGGTTTATGGTGTATCTTGGTTGGCTAATGGTAAAGCTATCAGATATAAATTAAATTTTACCTTTTATTTAAAACTAAAGTATTTATTGCCAACATAAGTCAAATAATTGAATCTATTAATGGTTTAAAACATTTCTCTGCTGAAAAATTATCCTCAATAAACTTGCCGGCATTTTTGTTGAATTTTTTTCTAAGGCTCCCGTTTTCAATGAGCGTTTCTATCGATTGAATAAACGCTTCAGGATTATCTGCGACTAAAAATGCCTTATCAATGCCTGCTTCTATTCCCCTTGCACCGTGGGTGGTTGTAACGAGTGGCGACCCATGGGCCAATGCCTCGATATTTTTTATTTTAAGTCCCGCACCAAAACGTACAGGATTAATAATAATGTCAGCCTCCTGGTAAATCTGATCAGCATCTGCTACGAAGCCTTTACAGATAATTTGCTTTTGCCCCGACAAGTCAACGCCCCCGCAAACAGTACCGTAAACAGATAACTGAACATTATATTTTGCAGAAATAACAGGCCAGCAGTTGGTAATAAACCAATTTATAGCGTCCCTGTTTGGCAGGTATCCACTGGCAATAAAAGCGATATTTTTTACTTCGTCCCTTATAAGATGCTGAAGCGGTATTACCGGATGGGGGCACAACAATATTTTACCAGGGTCGATCATTGAATTTATTTTTTCATAATCCGGTCCGCACAAAACCATAACATGATCATATACATTCATTATATCAATCTCATCTTCTTTGGATATTTCATACAAAGC
>JBIOHE010000332.1:0-4820 GCA_044448725.1 Sphingobacteriales bacterium
AATTATACGTCCGTATGGATTGATATATAATACATATTTGTTTGGTTTAGATATTATTTAATATCCTTCCCGATGTTAAATGTTGAAAAAAACCACTCTAAAGGCATTATTTTTCTGCTTTAAAAGTTTTTATTTTAGAAAAAACAATTTAGATTAGCTTTATAAAACAATAAACCTCAATATTTTAAAAGGAGTAACTGAAATGAAAAAATTTACTGAAGTAAAAGAACTGGTAGCGTCGTTGGAAGCAGACGCTGACAAATTTTACAACAAGGGAAACAGCGCAGCCGGCACCCGTGTTCGTAAAGGAATGCAAGACCTCAAAAACTTAGCCCAGGCAATACGTCTGGAAGTGCAGGAGGCAAAAAATAAAGAATAGTGGGGGGAGGGATTGATTTCTCTCATTTCTATAAAAAACCGTCCCGGATGACCGGGACGGTTTTTTTATCAGGCAAATTTCTTTGTTTCCTGTATAATTTTGGTTGCTGTAGCTTCGCTAACCTGCACTAATGGCAACCTTACCGTATCGCCGCAAATACCCAGCTGTTTTAAAGCGGTTTTTACACCTGCCGGACTGCCTTCAACAAACATAAGCCGGGTGAAATCAATTAATTGCGAATGTGTTTTTTGTGCGGCTTTAAAATCGCCGGCCAGGCAAAGGCGTACCATATCAGAGGTTTGGCGCGGTAATGCATTCCCGGTAACAGATATTACGCCAACACCGCCCAAAGCTATCATTGGCAGGGTGATCGGGTCGTCGCCGGAGATCATCAGGAAGCTTTCAGGCTTATCCCGCATGATTTGATTGATCTGGTCGAAATTTCCCGAAGCCTCTTTTATGCCTATAATGTTTTTAAAATCGTGTGCCAGCCGTACCGTAGTTTCTGCGCTTACGTTACTGCCCGTACGGCTCGGAACATTATATAAAATTACCGGCAAAGGCGAGTTTTCGGCTATAGCCTTATAATGCTGGTAAATACCCTCCTGGCTTGGCTTATTGTAGTGCGGACTTGCAGATAATATGGCATCGTAACCCTCAGTATCAAACTGTTTTATCTGTTCAACAACTTCAAATGTATTATTGCCGCCAATACCGGCAACCAGGCCCACACGGCCATCAACCACTTTTGAGGTAAAGGCCCAAACCTGTTTTCGTTCTTCAGCACTCAAAGTAGCGCTTTCCCCGGTTGTCCCTAAAGAAACAAGGTATTCAAGTCCGCCATCAATTAAATAATTGATAAGTTTGCCTAAAGCATCATAATCAACCTGCCCGTTCGCTTGAAAAGGGGTTACCATAGCTACCCCAGTTCCGTAAAATTTGTTCATCCTGATTTAAAAAGTGCTAATATAGCAATTGTTCATAGTTCATGGTTCATGGTTCATAGTATTTTGTTGGAAGTTCATGGTGTTCGGCTATGAACTATGAACCATCAACTATGAACCAGCTCAAAAACTCACCCCCAGCCGGATAGCCGAATTTGTAGCGCTGCCGCTGTTATATGACCGGCCATACATCAGCCGGAAGTTGAGATACTGTATGCCCGCGCCCCATTCGGCATAATTTTTCAGGGTGGGTGTAGTCAGATAGTTTACATCAACAATTTCCTGTAGTTTCAATTTTCTTATCAATGGTACCTTATTCAGGATAAATCCCGAAAAATTATGCTCCAAATGCCCTTCGAGGTATTGGGTATAAGTACTGAAATTGTAATAGTTCAGCAATAAAAAACTGCTGATACCGCCCTTGTAAAACAATACCTCGTTACCTGCAAATTGCTTGTAGTCGGGATAAAACAGGCTGCTGTTATTAAGAAACTTGCCCGCGCCGATGTAAAACGAAGTGTAGCCCAATACACCAAGGCTGATGTTTGATTTTGAAACATCTGCAGATACCTGGTCATAATCCACATCTGAACCAAAAATATTTTTTATCCCTTTAATATAGTTGAAACCGATGGTAGGGTAGGGCGATGGCAAGTACCTTTTGCCTGTGGGATAGGTTTCGTATTTGTCGCTGAAATCGTAAGTAGTACGCAAAGTAATTTTAAACGATTGGGTTTCGGGAAACAGCGGCACATCACGGGTGGGCAATAAGGGGTTGTTTGATGTATATGTCCGGTTACCGGGATTGAAATAGCTATAGTTTGATGAATTGGGCAGCCATTTCCGGTCGGCCCATTCGGCTCCGGCAGTGGCCAGCCAGCCACCTGTTATCCGTTTGTGCAACGTCATTAACAGAAACTGTTTTTGATAAAGCTTTTCATAATTCTGCCGCTCAAATAAACTGTACAATGAGTTAATAAATGGTGAAATGGGTACCGTATTGTTCAGGTCGGTAATTACCAATCCTCCGTTTATTCCAAGGGTAAAGTCTCCCAAAGGTACTGAACTGCTGACAGTACCTGTAAATTTACGATCAGCAAACCCATAGCCGGCTTTTGCACCAATAACCAGGTACCGGTTATATAAACTATCAACCCTTTTACGGTAAGAAGCACCATAGTTAAGGGAAAAACCCTCAACTGTGTTAAAACCGGAAAGCGCTAAAAGTGGGTCCAGGTCAAAGTATTCGTGTTTATACCTGTTTGCATGATGGTACCCGCCCAATTCAAACTTGTTTAGATTAAACCTGTTATTCACATTATCCAGCGAATCAAGATAAACTTTTGACTCCCGTTTTTTAGCCAATACTGCCTTGTTTTTATAGTCTGTTTTCTCTTCTTCGGTTAAAGGTATAGGCCTTTCGTTTTCCCAAAAGATTGAATCCTTTTTGTTAACCCCCTGGTTGATGCGCAGTACTTCGGCAAATTCTCTTTTGCTGAACGTGGGCCCAAGATCGTAATCTTTATAAACAGATATAAAATAGCCCCCAACTTTAAACCCGAACAAGCCTGCCGTAAATTCAAATTTAACCGATGAAGGCATCCAAACTTTGGCGTTTACCGGAAAAAACTGCTCATTTAGCCGCAGGGTATCCACAAAATTGATATTCTGCTTTTTAGTAATGTACAGATCCAGTCCGTAGATGCGCCAGGTATCCTCAAGGATATACATATAGCCCTGGAAACAGGCATCATAGCTGCGTTTGGGCATAACCTGTATCTTATCAATAGTTTCGCCATTTTCAACCGAAAAACCAATGTATTTATAATTGTAATAAAAAAGGGCATTATCGGCAATGGGCGATATCAGGGGCCGGTTGCTCAAGCCTTCCCAGTCCTGCAGGTTTTCGTAAAAATTAACCTTCAGGTCCGAGGCCCGGTTATAGCTGAATGCCTTGTTACTCCCCGAAACTTTCGATGAGATCAGTTCCTCATGCACATCGTTTGGCTTCCTGAAGCTGTATTTCGATTCGGATTCCGACAGGTAAACGATCCCCCGGCGGTTCGAGTCCAGTCCGTTTTCTCGGGCGGCTTTTTGCACATCAATACCCAAAAACTTTTTAGGCGCGGCCAATAATTTTTGCATGCCTTTAATATAAACTTCGCAGGTATAGGCATCCACTTCGTTCAGGTGCGACCTGCGTTTTTTTATCGCCTTGCGGATGATGGAATACGCCGGATCTTCGCCGCCGCCATTTACAATAACATCTTTAAGCTGGTAGGTTTCGGTTTTTAATATCATATTAACAACCTGACTGGTGCTAATATCCAGTTTCCGGCTTTCCTGTTTGTAGCCTACGGCTTTGTACTGCACCGCATAAGCTCCGGGCGCCAACTGTAAAATATATTCGCCCTCGCTGTTGGCCGAGGTGCCTTTTGTTGTGTTTTTGATATAGACACTGGCAAAAGGGATGGGCCTATTATTGTCGTCGGTGATTTTACCGCTGATACTAACCTGCTGCGAAAAAGCACGGAGTCCAAATAATAAAAACAGGGCGAAAGGTAAGGTAAACTTCATTTAAAGGATGTTTATGCTAAGATGGATTTTATTAATTAAACGTAACAGCGCATTTTTGTTAATTATTGTTAAAGGGCCGCCGTTGCCGGGTAAAACCTCTCTTTTGATGTAATAATTGGCCGATAATAAGGCCCTAAAAGCCTGTATGGCCTGAGAAAATCCCCATTTTCCGCAGGCTAAACGGATTTAGGGCGTGAGAAAATGGTTTTTCGCGCAGGCTAAACGCGTTTAGGGCGTGAGAAAAATCCCCGGTTCGCAGGCTAAACACGTTTAGGGCGTGATAAAAATCTCCGGTTCGCAGGCTAAACGCGTTTAGGGTGTGAGAAAAATCTCCGGTTCGCAGGCTAAACGGGTTTTGCCTGCGGTGAAAATCATCAAAATTTATATTCAAATGCCTGTATGTCAGCATAATGTGTTATGATGTTAAAGAACGGCCAAGAAAAATGGTATAAATTAAAGGATTTCAGTTTTTTTTATTGTTGACCATTGCAGAATTGTAATGGCTTTGGGATTGACTCAAATATAGCAAATTTTAGGGGGATTTGCAAGCAGGGTTTATGGTTTTCAGGACAGGTGGTTTTCATTTTTATTGGTGTTGTAACCGCTGTTTTAAATTAGCAGCTGGGTGCCATGGTGAGGCACTCGAACCATGAGCGCAAAGGCACGTCGTCAATGCATTAGCGCCAATGGCAAAGCGTTCAGGCCACCCCGCATGGTTCGAATGCCATACCATGACTGCCTTTTTTTGTCATTTACTGTTACGCCGGTTCAAGCATCCTGCCATAGCCGTTAACCTAAGGATTAAAAATATCCTTAACTATAGCAAAACCAGCCCTTTTTCCTTTTTTGGGCTCAATCAAAAGGCTTTTAATATTAAACAAGAAGACCTTGCACCAGTCGTCAAATTGCAATTTTCCGAT
>JBIOHE010000333.1:0-4798 GCA_044448725.1 Sphingobacteriales bacterium
GTATTAATGTTATTTTAATTTTCATTTATAAGATATTTATTATTAATGTATAAGATATTATATTGGATGAGCTTTATAACCGCTCACCCAATCAACTTAATCAACAACTCACTTCTTCAATTCATCCAAAGCCACGTTCATTTTCAAAACATTAACTTTTGATGGGCCGAATAAACCCAATAAAGGCCCTTCGGTATTGTCAGCAATTATTTTTTCGATCTGTGCCGCCGGAATGTTGCGCACTTTGGCAATCCTTGCCACCTGAACCTCTGCACCCGCAGGCGAAAGGTCCGGATCCAAACCTGAACCGGAAGAAGTAACCAGTTCCGCTGGTATATCAGCGCGTTTTACTGTTGGGTTGTGTACCATAAAGGTGTCAATACGTTTTTCAACATCTTTCAGGTAGTCAGCATTTGCAGGGCCCTTGTTTGAACCGGCTGATGCATCTGCCTGGAAATTTGCCGCAGACGGGCGTGAGTAAAAGTATTGATCCTTAGTAAATTTTTGGCCGATGTTGGCGTAACCAACAACCCGCCCTTTGTAGGTAACGGTTACGCCGTCGCCTTGTCCCGGTGTAAATTTTCCGATGCCTGCTATTATCAGCGGATATAAGCCGGATAATAGCACTAACAGTATGATTGTTATTTTTAATGAAGGCAATAAATACGTTTTCATATATTAAAGATTTGAGATGTTAGATATGAGATGTGAGATAAATTTTATTTCAATTTGCCTTAACCCCATTTCTTAATTCATTTAATTTTTCGTTTTTTTTGTTTCCGAGATATCGATTTGAGATTAAGACTTTGTCTCATATCTCAAATCTCATATCTCACATCTATATTAATATGCCGACAACGAGGTCGATTAATTTGATACCTATAAATGGTATGAGTACGCCGCCCAGGCCATAGATCAGCAGGTTACGGCGCAATAAAGCACTTGCCCCTATCGGTTTATATTCAACGCCTTTTAAAGCCAATGGGATCAGCAACGGGATGATGATAGCGTTAAATATTACCGCAGACAGTATGGCTGATTGCGGGCTGTGCAGGTCCATAATATTCAAAGCCCTTAGTGCCGGTATTGAAACCATGAACAAGGCCGGAACAATAGCGAAATATTTGGCCACGTCATTAGCAATGGAGAATGTGGTTAACGTACCACGGGTCATCAGCAATTGCTTGCCGATCTCCACAATTTCAATTAACTTGGTTGGGTCGTTATCAAGGTCTACCATGTTTCCTGCTTCTTTTGCAGCTTGTGTACCACTGTTCATTGCAACGCCAACGTCTGCCTGTGCCAATGCCGGTGCATCGTTTGTACCGTCACCCATCATCGCTACTAACTTCCCGCCCTGCTGTTCTGCTTTAATGTAGTTCATTTTATCCTCAGGTTTGGCCTCAGCAATAAAATCATCCACACCAGCTTTGTTAGCAATAAATTTGGCTGTTAAGGGGTTATCACCGGTTACCATTACAGTTTTAACACCCATTTTCCGCAGGCGTTCAAAACGTTCGGCAATTCCCGGTTTAATGATGTCCTGCAATTCGATCACACCCAGTATCACTTCATTTTGTGATACCACCAACGGTGTACCACCATTCGAAGAGATCACCTTCACATTTTCTTCAACATCGGCAGGGAATTTATTGCCTGCTTTTAAGGAAATGTTACGGATTGAGTCGAAGGCGCCTTTGCGGATGCGCAAGCCATCCGGCGTATCCAAACCGCTTGAGCGGGTTTCGGCTGTGAATTTTATAAACACTGATCCTTCAGGTACTTTAGCCGATACTTTGGTTTTTCCATGTTCGCCGAGTTCAACAATTGATTTACCTTCGGGGGTTTCATCAGCCAGCGAGCTTAAAACACAAGCGGTAATAAAATCCACTTCGTTTACATTGCTTGCAGGATAAAAGTTGGTAGCCTTACGATTACCGATGGTGATGGTTCCTGTTTTATCTAAAAGCAGGGTATCCAGGTCACCGGCTGTTTCAACAGCTTTGCCCGATTTGGTGATCACGTTGGCCCGCAAGGCCCTATCCATACCCGCAATACCGATGGCCGATAAAAGGCCACCAATGGTTGTGGGAATCAAACAAACAAATAAAGAGATAAATGCCGCTATGGTAATGGGCGTATTTGAAAAGTCGCCAAATGGCTTCAAAGTGATGCACACGATAACGAATATCAGTGTAAAACCCGCCAGTAAGATGGTTAAAGCAATTTCATTTGGTGTTTTCTGACGCGAAGCTCCTTCTACCAGTGCGATCATCTTATCCAGGAAGCTTTCGCCCGGCTGGGTAGTAACCATTACTTTGATCCGGTCGGATAATACCTTTGTACCGCCTGTCACAGATGATTTATCACCACCTGATTCACGGATCACAGGGGCAGACTCCCCTGTAATTGCCGATTCATCAATGGTAGCAATACCTTCAATGATCTCACCATCGGTGGGGATGTTGTCGCCTGTTTCGCAAACAAACACATCGCCTTTTCTCAATAGTGATGACATTACAATTTTTTCTTTGCCGTCAACCAGCAAACGGGCAGGAGTTTCCTCACGGGTTTTACGTAAGCTTTCGGCTTGTGCTTTACCACGTGCTTCGGCTATGGCTTCGGCAAATGTGGCGAATTGCACGGTAAGGTATAAAACTATAAATATGGTTAGGTTGTAAGCAAAGCTTCCCTGTTCTTTATTAAAGAGCGAGAATATAGTTACCACCAGCATAATAGCCGCGCCGATCTCCACGGTGAACATCACCGGGTTACGGAATAATAAACGGGGATTAAGTTTAACGAAAGAATGCCTGAATGCCTCTCTCACCTGATCGCCCTGGAACAATGTATTTTGATTTGATCTCATGATGATTTCTTTCTATAAATTATTTAATGGAAAAATGTTCGGCAATAGGCCCTAAAGTCAAAGCGGGGAAGAACGCTAACGCTGCGATAATAATTATAACAGCGAATATCATTACGCCGAAAGTTCCCGTGTCGGTTTTAAGTGTCCCTGCAGATTCAGGAATGAATTTCTTATTCGCCAGTAATCCTGCAATAGCCACAGGCCCGATAATCGGTAAAAACCTGCCCACAAATATTACCAGACCGCTGCTTACATTCCAGAATATATCATTTGATGTTAACCCGGCATATCCTGAACCATTATTGGCTGCAGCAGATGCATACTGGTACAACATTTCTGAAAACCCGTGATAACCTGGGTTATTTAACCAAGCAGAGGGTTTTACCACCCAATTGGCATTAGGAAAATGAACCAATACGTATGCCGCGATAGAAGTACTCACTAAAATTATAAATGGGTGAAGCAAAGCAATCAGTGATGCTATTTTCATTTCGCGCGCTTCTATTTTGCGACCCATAAACTCAGGCGTCCGCCCTACCATCAAACCTGAAATAAATACAGCTATTATGATGAAAATATAAAAATTCAAATAGCCAACGCCTACGCCTCCGTAAAAGGAGTTGATCATCATGTCAAAAATCTGGCCCAAACCTGAAATTGGCATCATACTGTCGTGCATCGCGTTTACCGAACCATTTGAGGTTACGGTAGTACATATTCCCCAGTATGCGGATGCAGCAGGGCCGAAACGGACTTCCTTGCCTTCCATTGAACCGGTGGGCTGGCTGATGCCTAAATGTGCAAGAGCCGGGTTACCGTTTACTTCCGCCCTGATAGATGGGATCACTATCATCAGAAAACCTATCGTCATTACACCAAAAATAACCCAGGCCAGTTTCTTCTTGTTGAGATAATAGCCCAGCGCAAATACAAGCGCCATAGAAATAAGGATAATGCTGATATTTTCGACCATATTGGTCAGGTAATTCGGGTTTTCCAGCGGATGTGCCGAGTTAACGCCAAAATAGCCGCCCCCATTTGTTCCTAACTGTTTTATTGCAATAAGAGCTGCTGCAGGCCCGCGCGAAACGTGAACAGTATCGCCCTGTAAGCCTATTATAGTGTCTTTGCCCTTAAAACTTGTTGGTGTTCCGTTAAATGCTAAAATAATAGCTACAACAAAACTTAAAGGCAGTAATAATCTGGTAATAGTTTTCAGGAAAAAATCCCAGTAGTTACCAAGTTTATCGGTTACCTTATCCTTCATTGCCTTAAATACTATCATCATAGCAGCAATCCCGGTTGCAGCGCTCACAAACTGCAAAAACATCAGCACAAACAGTTGTGTATAATAGGTTGCACCAGATTCGCCCGAATAATTCTGCAGGTTAGTATTGGTTACAAAACTAAGCGCCGTATTAAAGGCCAGATCGGGTGTTTGACCGGGGTTCTTATCGGGGTTTAGCGGTAAATGTCCCTGGGCCAGCAAACAGAAAAAAGCATAAAATAACCACAAACAATTAATGGTTAAAAGCGCCTTTAAATGCTGTTTCCAATTCATTTCCTTTTTAGGATCGATGCCGCTGAGCTTAAAGATCAGTCTTTCCAGCGGGGCCATAAAGTCGAGCCAGGTTTTTTCACCTTTAAATACCCTGGCTATGTATTTACCCAATGGTATGGCCAGGCCAACCATTGCCAGGTACATAAAAATAACGCCTGTGAGTTCAGTATTCATGATGATTTGATTTTTAAATTGTGATTAAAATTTTTCGGGTTTGATGAGCACATAAACCATATAAAAAAATACGGCTATGGCTACAATGAATAATGCTATCATGATGGTTAGATTTTTTCGAAGTAGTTAACTGTTTTGAAGAATATCCAGAATACGACTATGAAGCATAGCACGTAAACGATTGTGAGTATGAC
>JBIOHE010000334.1:0-4774 GCA_044448725.1 Sphingobacteriales bacterium
ATACAATACATAGTGGGGTCCAATGACCGGCACTTCAAATTCAGGCGAAATGATCTCAAAACCTAAATTCAAATAAAATGGGAGCGCTTTTTTTCGTGCATTGCACCAGATGTAATTCGTTTTTTGCCCGCGAAGATAAACTATGCCAAAGTTGAGTAACTGATTGCCAAAACCTTTGCCCCGGTATTTTTCAACTGTAGCCATGCCGCGTAACTGGTAACCGATACCGTTAAATTCGCCATATTGCTGGGGATGAAATGATGCAATGCCTGCTAATTCACCATCCTGAACATATCCCAGGTGAAAAGCGCCTGCTAATTCGTCGGTCGGGAACCGGCATTCATCAAGGCTTAGTTTTCCTTCCCTCAAAACAGTATTGCGTATGGGCAATGTTTCTTCAACTGTAATAAACCTGATCATTTTTTAAATTGGTGTTTGTTATCCAAAATGAGAATAGTTTTCCCCACTGTTATTTGTTTTAATTTTTAAACAACCCTGATTTTCAACTATATAATTTATAATTAAGCTATAATGGGGCTGATTTATTCGCTTTTGCAATTATCTTAAAAATTAGCATAACTATTGCTTGTTTTCTAATACAATTAAAACCCGGTCATGAAGTTATTCTTTCTATCAATCTTTTTAATGATCCTGGTTGCGGGCTGTATCAAAGAATCAACTGTTAAGCCAAAAAATAGCAGTAGTTCAACCTCTACCACAACATCAACCGGGAGCACAACAAAAACGACTCGAGATACTACGCTGAAACTAAGTCATGATGATTCTATTCACCTGGCTAAATATAAAGTTATCCCCCAGGGTGTAGCAACCAGTGTTTCAGGCACTAACCTCGTTTTAAAGTTTAATGAAAACGTCGACTTACTGTTTACTGCCGATGCTTACCAGAAAACATCTGCTGTTCATTTAATTGAAGATTTTAAGAAAAGTATGCTGACCGGCTTTGATTATACAACCGTTGCCGAAGGGGGAAATACCACTTTAAACTGGGTTGACGACAACCTGAATAATGTGATACTGAAAACGGTTAAAGATACCGTAGTTAACAAAGTGAGCATGGTTAAGATCAATGTGCACCGGCAGTTCACATTTTTTAAAGTTTATCCGTCAAATCAATCTGCTTTAAACGAACAAAAGCTTTTTGTTAATAAAAAGGATGATACCATAAGCTTTTCATCCTACTGTTACTATAATCAGAAAAATTATCCGGCCATGTCTGCTTCGGCAGTATTGGTGTATTCTAAGTAGTGATTAGAGGTTGGAGATAAGAGATTAGGTAAGAAAACTAATCGAAGCGATATGACCAATGAACTAATGAACCAGTGAACTAATGAACCAATAAACTGATCTTTTCCACCAGGTCGGCGAGGCGGCTTGAATAGCCCATTTCATTATCGTACCAACCCACCACTTTCACCAGTCCCCCAACAATTGAGGTAAGCTGCGCATCAAAAATACAGCTATGTGTGTTGCCGATAATATCTGTCGATACGATGGGATCTTCCGTATATTCCAATATATTTTTCATTGCGCCTTCGGCTGCTGCTTTGAATGCGGAATTGATAGATTCGACGGATGGCTGCCGTTTTAAGCTACAGGTAAAATCAGTAAGCGAACCATTAAGGACCGGCACCCGGATACCAGCCCCGCCAAGCCTGCCCTCAAGGTGCGGAAAAATTGCGGTGATGGCTTTTGCGGCCCCGGTTGTCGTCGGGATGATTGAACCCGATGCAGCCCTCGCCCTGCGGAGATCTTTATGCGGGGCATCGTGCAGACTCTGATCGCCGGTCATCGAATGTACTGTAGTAATATAGCCATCAATAATTCCCCAGTTATCGTCAAGGATCTTCACCATGGCTGCTACATTGTTTGTTGTGCATGAGGCATTTGATAATATGGGCGACCTAAGGTCCACCAGGGTATCATTTACACCTAAAACAACCATCGGCACACTTTTATCTGTACTTGGCGCCGAAATGATCACCTGCCGGGCGCCTGCTTCCAAATGCCCCATGGCGCCCTGCTTTGACGTAAACTTACCTGTCGATTCTATAACCAGATCTATCTTAAGGTCTTTCCACGGCAGCGCCGAAGGTTCGTGCTCCGATAATATTTTTATTTTATTGCCATTGATATAAAGATTGTCTTTATCAAAATCAACAGTTCCTTTAAAACCGCGATGGACCGAATCGTACTTAAAAAGATGGGCCAGCGTTTGCGTATCAGCCAGATCATTTATAGCAACCACCGTTATACCGGGGCGGTCCAAAATATTTCTTAAAAAAATACGACCGATACGGCCAAATCCATTTACAGCAATTCTCATCATAATGGCTTAAACAAATGCAAAGCTAAAAAAATAAAAATGGTGGTTGTTTTTCTCTATCCGGGTAAATATTTTTTCCACCAGTCAGAAACGAAGGGCTTAACCTCAGTCGGCCTCCCCGGCTCGGGTACAAATAATTCAATATTTTTCTCCTTTGCATAGCCTGTTAACCTTTCAATGGGCTCAAACCAGGCATGCGGGGCAAGGTTAAAGGTTCCCCAATGGATGGGCATCATCAGCTTCCCTCTAAGCGCCAGGTGTGCATTTGAGGCCTGATCGGGTCCCATGTGTATATCGGGCCAGTATTTGCCGTAGGCGCCAATTTCCAGCATGGTAAGATCAAAAGGGCCAAACACATCCCCGATCTCTTTAAAGCCGGGGAACCACCCTGAATCGGCCCCGAAAAAAATATTGTGCTTTGGCCCTTTAATTACAAACGACGACCATAAGGTTTCGTTTCGCCCTGTTAATCCCCTCCCGCTGAAATGCCTTGCAGGTGTAGCCGTAAGCACTATATCTGTCCCGATCATCATACTATCGCCCCAATCAATTTCGTTGATGAAGTTTTTTGAGATTCCAAATTTTTCCAGGTGTTTCCCCACACCCAAAGAGCAATAAAAGGGAATATCCTTATCTCCAAAAAACTTAATTGTCGCTTTATCCAAATGGTCATAATGATCGTGTGACAGAAGCACGGCATCAAGAGGCGGAAGTTCATCTAAGGTAAACGGCGGCTGAAAAAAGCGTTTTGGTCCAAACAATGAAGTAAAAGAAACCCTGTCGCTCCAAACGGGATCGGTTAATATACGTTTACCATCAATCTCTATCAGCAAACTTGAATGCCCTGCCCAGGTAAGCCTTACCCCGCCTGCAGGCGGGGTTTGATAGACAGCTACATCGGTTTTAAACGGGCCTATTGTTTTTTTAGGAACATTTTCGGCCTTATTATTAATATATTCTTTTAAAACCGGGATCATTATTCCCAAACCACCCATTTCAGTTGGAACTGGGTTTTGAAATTTCTTCCCTTTTTTCTCTGCGCCGGCTATACTCATAAATAATTTATCAATAAATAGTAGGTAGTGAATGTTGTTTGTTAATGCTATTTGCTGCCGGATTGAGATCCCTCCGGTATCAATTAATCAATTAACATTCTTACGCTATCTTATTAAAAAATGCAATTGACTGTGTACAAAATTCAAGTAAAAGCCGCGGCATTGCACTTTCAATGTAAGGCTGTGAAGCGCCAAAGGTATGATCCGCACCTGCGACGACCGAAAATTCCGAAGCAGGATTTGCTGCTTTCAGTTCTTCAGCATGAATTAAGGGTACCGTTTCATCGGCATCGCCGTGGACGAGAAGCCACGGTTGTTTGATGGCCGCTGCATTCGTTAAAATATCCAGCCGGGCAGGGTTTTTATCCAGATCAAGCAAGGCGGCTACTTTTAATGGCAATTGCTGCCCGGTGCGTTTATTTAAAAAATAGGCGATGCCCTGCAAGCGCCATTGGGTTTCAATTTCTTTGGGCCATAAATTCCGGAAAGCCGAAATGGAAGCCATGGTCACCAGTTTTTTTATCCGTGTATCTTCGGCGGTTTTTATGATGCAGATGCCCCCGCCCATGCTGTGGCCCATCAGGTAAACTGTTGATACGGGCGGCATGGCAGAGCCTCCGCAAACAAAATCAATCACCGTTTCAAGGTCCTGCAATTCAATAGAAAAAGTATTATCGCTGAAGCTTACCAGGTCGGCAATTTCCGCGGGCCGGTCGATGGTTGCGCCGTTATGCGAAAAATTAAACTTTAAAAACTTATAGCCGTTTTCAGCAAAATGCCAGGCCATAAGGTTATGTGCGCCCCAATCCTTAAAACCTTTAAAGCCATGGGCAAAAATAACCATCGGTGCATCTTTAAGGGCATCATCAAAGGTTAGGTCCATGAGCATACTGCGGCCTTTGGCGCCGGGTATGGTGAAATATTGTTTTTTTATCATTTTTGCACCCTGTAAAAGAGTGCTCTAATATCGGATGTTTTTAGCGATACCCGTAATAAAATCAACCTGTATCTGCTTCCTTTAAAAAAATTCCTTTTATAAGCGAAAACGGGCCGCTTAACAGGGTGCTTTAAGATAATAACGTGAGTTCTGGATAAAAATTTGATACCATTGCATTATGCCCCATCGGGGCTACCGCTTTGTAGCACATCGTTCAAATATTATTTTTGCCACGTTAGTGGCTACCCTTCGCGAACTGGGTAGCCACTAACGTGGCAATTATCCTTG
The DNA here is from genome assembly GCA_044448725.1 of Sphingobacteriales bacterium. Taxonomy (GTDB): domain Bacteria; phylum Bacteroidota; class Bacteroidia; order Sphingobacteriales; family Sphingobacteriaceae; genus Mucilaginibacter. The sequence goes on from JBIOHE010000334.1 coordinate 4,625, forward strand.
TTATTGGGTTTCTACAATCGAGTAGGAAGTAAGGGATTATTTCCCTTACTGTCCTCTCACACCACCGTACGTGCCGTTCGGCATACGGCGGTTTGTCAGAATAATGATAGCTGTGCTTCTGCTTTCCAATGGTAAGTGTTGTAAAATCCA
>JBIOHE010000335.1:0-4769 GCA_044448725.1 Sphingobacteriales bacterium
ATTTTCCAATTAATAGTTAAGGATTAGAAGGTTACATTCAGGCCTAAAATAATGTCCCTCGACTGCGGATAAGTTCCGTAGTCAACACCGGGGGCGGTATTTTTACTGGCCGTATCTGAATTTGAGGATGCATTGAACATGCTTGCCTCAGGATCAAACCCTGTATATTTAGTGAACGTAAATAAATTTTCAGTTGTTATATACAACATACAACGGGTAATTTTCAGCTTGTTAAGCAGGCTTGCCGGAAGAGAATAACCTAATGTTACCGACTTAACCCTTAAATAAGACCCATTTTCGATAAACCTTGTTGAGGGGTAAACATTGGCGGGATCAGCTGTGGTAGATGATTTTGGAACATTCGTGATGTCGCCAGGTTTTTCCCATCTTTTTAATACCGCAGCCGACTGGTTTTCACCTATAGTCATTGATTCGGTAAGCATTCGTGTGGCGTCAAATATTTGTTTACCCTGCTCACCCTGTAAGAAAATATTTAACGTGAAGCCCTTATAGTTAAATGAGTTAGTCAATCCGTACGAATACTTTGGATTTGCATTTCCTATTACGCCAACACTGTCGGCGCCGGCTTTATTCTTCAGATACAATTCATTACCTGTGGCCGGATCAACACCCAAAGCATATTTTCCATAAAATGAGCCTAATGGCAACCCTGCCTTCACAATAGCCGTTTGATAGGTGTTTCCTGCAACATTAACATTGCCTGTTAATAATGTTTCGCCTACTACATTAAGTACCTTACCCTTGTTAAAATAAATATTGAAATCAGTGTTCCATTTAAAATCTTTGCTTTCAATGTTTCTTGAAGTCACCTGAAACTCAAAACCTTTATTTTCAATTGCACCTGCATTTATAATGGCGGTGTTGCCACTCACGCCTTCACTTGCCGGAATCGGTGCATTTAGTAAAAGGTTGGTCGTCTTTTTATTATAATAGTCAGTAGTAATTGTTACCCTGTTGTTTAATAAACCAAAATCAAGGCCTATATTGTATTGGGCTGTTTGCTCCCATTTCAAATTGGCATTCGGAAGGGTAGAAGGAACATAAGCGGTTACCGAATTCCCCCCAATTACATAAGATGACAGGTTTATTAATCCATATCTTGAATATGGGTCTATATTATCATTACCAACGAGGCCCCATCCGGCCCTTAATTTAAGGTCGCTGATGGCGGTAACATTTTTTAAAAAATCCTCATTTGAAATTCTCCAGCCTACAGAAAATGACGGAAAGTAGCCCCATCTGTCCTGTGCAGAAAATATACTCGAAGCATCTGCCCTTATGTTGGATGTTAAAAGATATTTGTCTTTGTAATTATAATTTAACCTTCCAATAAAAGATTCGTGGGCCTTTTCGTAAATATTTATCTGAGGTTTTGATTGCACAGTTCCGCCAGTTACTGTTGTAATAGCCGTACTGCCCCCAAAGCCATGAGAAGCAAGGTAAACACTACGTGCACTTTCGTCTGAAGTAATATAACCGGCTAACAATGAAAAGCTGTGTTCCTTTATTTTCTTTGTATAGTTAAGCGTGTTTTCAGAAATCCAATAATCATAATTATTGTCGTTTTCAGTCGCAAGGCCGTCCATTGACCTGCCATAGCTGGTCAGTATAGAGTTTTGAAAACTTGTGCCTATGCTATTGCTGTGTTCGAGTCCGAATATACTTTTAAATTTAAGGCCGGGCAAAATACTCAATTCGGCATTGGCGTTTCCATTGAACCTGTTGTTAACTGTTAAATTTTGAGGCTGATAGGCAACCGAAACCGGGTTTTCCACGTCAACCGGAGCTACCGGGCTTACCGCATATTGAGTTGGGATCAGCGGGTTCCATACACCGATAATCGGAACAGTTGTAAGCATCCTGGTTATAACGCCGTTCGGATTATTTTCGAGAACGTTTACATCAGACCACCGGTCGTAGGAAATATTTGTTCCCACCTTAAAAATATCACTCACTTTATGGTCAAGGTTTACTTTAAATGTAGCCCTGCCGACATTATTGTTGATGATAATCCCTTCCTGATTAACATAAGAACCGGAAATATAATAGGTGGTTTTATCATTGCCGCCTGATATAGAAAGATTGTTGCTTGAAGAAAGAGCATTTCTGAAAACCAGGTCCTGCCAGTTGGTGTTTGCGAAATTTGTCGGGGCAGGTAAAGCAATCTGCATTTCGGCCATCAGCGATTCAAACTGTGGGGTATTTAATACCGATAGTTTTTTCCAGGCCTGCGATGAAGTAAGCGCAGTGTTAAAATTTACCCTGGTCTTTTGATTTAAGGCGCCATGTTTGGTTGTTATTAACACAACGCCATTGGCGCCGCTGCTACCATAAATTGCTGCCGCAGATGCATCTTTTAATACAGTGATGGATTCAATATCGGCCGGATTAATTTCACTTGTATTATACGTTGGCACATCGTCCACAATATAAAGCGGGTCAGTCCCCGATGTGATGGATGATGTTCCGCGTATTTTAATGGAGAACCCGGCATCCGGCTGTCCTGACGGCCTGATTACCTGTACACCCGCAGCTTTGCCCTCGATTGAATTTCCAAACTGGGTATTTGGCCTGTCTTCAAGTTCTTTTGAACCAATAACAGAAACAGCACCGGTTAAATCCTTTTTCTGCTGTGTTCCGTAACCGACAACTACTACCTCATTTAAACCACCGGTGGTTTCTTTGAGTATTATTGTGATTTCAGATTTTCCGCCAACGGCTGCATCAACGGATTGAAAGCCAATATAGGATATATGTAAAATCGCATTTTCGGGAACATTAACCGTGAAACTTCCATTAATATCAGTAACGGCAATGTTTGCCCCATTTTTTATACTCACGGTTGCCCCAATCAGCGGCACGCCTTTGGTATCAGTTACTTTACCGGTGACTTTAATGGGTTGAACAGCGATTGCAGGCTGCTCAGCCTGTTTCCTGATCACTATCGTATTCAGGTTAATGGTGTAAGTCAGCGCCTGGTCTTTCAAACTTTTATTGAGCACTTCTTCGAGGGAAGCATCTTTAAATGATAAATCAACGTGTTTAGTTGAGCGGATCATTTTAGAATCATACACTACGGTATAATTGCTTTGTTTTTGTATTGCTTCAAAAACCTCTTTTAATGAGGCATCTTTTTTATTGATGGTGATTTTTTGAGCATAAGTTACGGCTCCTACCTGTAAAAAAGTTGTTAGCATTAAAACAATCGTAAGCTTCATAGTTAACAATAGTTTAAACGGGATTCTGCTGCATTTAAATGCAGGATAAATTTTATACATTTGATTGTTAGGTTAGTTAATAATTAGTTGTTTAGAAGTAATTAGTTTTTTATTGCCTGACAGGGCTTGTACACAAGCGCAAAACTCGGGGGCGGTGCGAACGCTCCCGGGTTTTTTTTTCAGGCCGGCCTGCTATAAGTAAGTACAGTTATTGCATAACGGTAACCCTCCTTTCTTCAATTTTGAAATGAATAGTTCCGGTTAACTCCAGACTTTTTAATACGTCCGAAATATTTTTGTAGCGCGATACTTTTCCGCCATATTCTTTATTTTCCATATTTCCCTGATAATCAACATCCACATTATACCATCTTGAAACTTTTCTCATGATACTCTGGATATTTTCATCCTGAAACACAAAATAGCCTTCTCTCCAGGCCATTGTTTCACCAATATTGGCCTGCTGTACAATTATTTTGTTTGAGGTGTTTGGCGAAACAGCCTGCTCGCCGGGTTTTAACAGCACGTCTGCGTTATTTTTTCTGAATTTAACGGAACCTTCAAGCAACGTGGCTTTTGTTTCCGGTTCATCCTGATAGGCCATCACATCAAAATGTGTACCCAATACTTCAACTTCTGCACCATTTGAAAACACTTTAAACGGCATGTTTTTGTTTTTGGCAACTTCAAAATATACCTCACCAGTAATTTCCACATTACGGGCAGTGCCCTGAAATGCAGTCGGGAATTTAAGCGAAGAGGCTGCGTTTAACCAGGCCTTTGTTCCATCAGATAACACTATCTGGTATTCACCGCCACGCGGGGTGGTAACTGTATTATAAACTATGACCGGATTTGACCCGATGTTTTGCTGATTGTTTGCACTGTAAACAAGTTGCCCGTTTTGGGTTTTGTTTACAGCGGTATTACCCTGTCTGGTTAAAATACCTGATTTCGCATTGTTTAAAACAATTGTCGATCCGTTCGAAAGCGTAAGTATCGCTTTGTTCCCGCCTGGTACTATTTCATTTTTAACAGCATATTCCTTCTTCTGACCGGCCTGCTCTTTTTTATGACGGGTGGGTAAAAAGTACAACCCGGCGCCAATACAAAATAATAAAAAAGAAGCTGCTATCGACAGCTGCCGTATCCTCACCCATCTGATAACCCGGCGTCTTTTAACACCTTCGGTAATTTTATCGAAAATCCGGCTTTCAACCGCCTCTTCATCTCCGATCTCTGCATCCCAGGGAATCTCTTCAAAATCAAAATCATCTGAATAACCGTTCAGTAATTCCCATTCCGCAGGAGTGCATTTTCCCGAAAGGTATTTTTTATATAGCTTTATATAATCGCGTTGGTCCATGAATGTTTATTAGGTTCGTAATTATACAGGCACATAATTGCGGGTCAACACACATAAAATATGTTTAAACTTTTTATTTTATATATAACACTTTCATTTACAGTATAATAATTTAACAGGGTTGCTTTTTAGAATAGATTTGATATTATTTTAACATTTTATTA
>JBIOHE010000336.1:0-4741 GCA_044448725.1 Sphingobacteriales bacterium
CGCCTGCTTCTTTCAGATTCGCAGTCGCCCGCGACACCCTTGCTCTTGGCTAATACTTCCTACTGTAAAGGCGTATTCGGGACTTTCACCCTATAGCGCATATCCATGCCTGGCACACAAGCGGTAACCCCTACGGGGCAGTATGCTATTAAGACAATTTACTATTGATATCCGGATATTTTCGGGAAAGAATTATGATCTCCCATATTATCCGTCAACCTTATTTTTTCTGCGCCTTGTTTTTCCCCATAATGGCAGTGTCCAGATTATTCTTCAGTGTGTTGTTACCTGGCGCTATTTGCAGCCCTTTTGTACCGGCAGCAATTGCCTCGTCCCATTTGCCTAACTTGTTGTACGATGCGCAGATATTGTTATAAGCCAGATCGGCGCCAGGGTTTAACGCCAAAGCAGAATTACATGTGGCAATACAATCTGCAAACCTGCGCTTATTGAAATAATAAAGGCTGAGGTTCACATAATCTCCCGCGGTAAGACCGGTGTTTTTTATGCCTCTGGCCTCAATTTGCTCTTCGGCTATTATCAGGTTATTTTTGGCCATTTCAAAATCCGGACTCAGCGAAAGCGCTTTTTTAAGTGCTGAAATGCCTTCATTGTACAGCTGTAATTTGTTATAGGCAGCGCCCATGTTATTGTAGGGGCCTGCTAAACCGGGGTTAAGCTTTATCGCTTCCTGCGCGGTAAATATGCATTGCTGATAACGGCCCGCCAGGTAGTTTGACTGGCTCAAATCGGCAAACTTTCCGGCATCAGGCGATATTTTTGCTTTTTCATATTCAATATCCAGTTCGTTTTTCTTTTCATCGGCAGCCTCAAGGTAATTTAACACGTCGGGGTTTTGCGGGGATAGCAGGAGTGTTTGTCCGGCTAATAGTTTCAGCTTATCCCATTCGCCATTCATAGAATAAATGCTCATTAACATCGTTCGGGGCGTTAAATACAGTGGCGAAACCTTTATTGCCCTTCGTAAAAAGGGGATGGCCTCCCTGTAACGGAACTGACCAATTAAAAACTTTGCATAGAAACATTGAGGGTCAGGGTAGTCGGGGCCCAATTCGGCACCTGCTTTATAAAACTTGTCTGCAAGCGCTATATCTCCCCTGTACTCTATTACCACCCCTAAATTGGTGTACAGGAAAGGATAACCGGGCGTCAACACGAGCGCTTTTCTGAGATAGGTTTCTGCTGTTTTATAATCCCCGTTTGCTAATTTGGCAAGTGCATAATTCATCAGTCCCCTGCCATTTTCGGGACTTTTAACCGTCACATCATACCAAAGGCTTTCGTCGGTATGCCATACTTTGTTACGCTGCCATGTACCCCACGCTAATGCCGCGAGGATCAATAACACAGGGATAATGATCAGTTGTTTTTTTATTCTTTTGCTGTAGCTGATAAACAGCAGGCCCAGCGACCAGGTTACGCCCATTGCCAGGCCCGCAAATGGGAAATACATGCGGTGGTCGTTCAAAACCTCGCCAAGCGGTATAATACTTGATGTAGGTATCAGTGCAATAAAAAACCACGCGATACCAAAAGTAAGCGGCCGCAGCTGCGCTTTTTTTGAGGTATAAATGGCTATGGCCAGCATCAGCAAAATAAACAGGCACCCGGCAAAAAAGCGGATATCCCATACCGACGGCAGTAATTTCCAGTCGGTGTCGGCGCTGAGGCTGGCGGGTATAAAAAACTGGGTAAAATAATGGAGGATAACAAATGGCTGGGTAATGAGATATTGCAAGGGTTTGGTGCCGCCGGGTTCCCATGTTTTTGGTGTGAGTACGGTGGTGAGGACATACAGCCCGGCGCAAAAAATAAAAGCAGGCAATGTTTTTATAAACACACCCCGAACCTCCTTAAAATGCGCCTTTTTAAACAAATCAGCCAAACTGAGCCTGCCCTCGAACATCAAAACATAGAAAAACAAAAGCGGGGCAAACATAACGGCGGTTGTTTTACTCAGGGCGCCTAAGGCAACGGCGATAAGGTAAATAAATGTTTTGCGGCAAAAAGGCGAATAGAGATAAAGTACAAATGCAAGCAGCACAAACATAGTTGACAATACATCGGTACGGGCAATGATGTAGTTAACCGTTTCGGCATTGGCCGGATGAAGCAGGTACCAGGTTGTGGCTATGAGCGCAAGATAAACATTGGTGCTGCTGCTGAATGAGAGATCGAAAATCCTGATGAAAAGAAAAACCATCAGTATTCCCTGAAATAAAAACATGATAAAGGACGATGTCTGAAAATACGACTGATAATAATCTCCGGCCAGCCAGTAATCAATGGCCAGCGACGTCACCACAACCGGCCTGTACGCCTGGTTTTGCGGAAGGATACTGCTTGTGCGCCCGTCGGTAAAAAATTGCGGGATGTTTTTAAGGGAACGTATATTGGCATTATTAACAATGGTGTGCGCGTCGTCAAAATGAAAATCATTGTCAAAATGATTTGAATAGGTGACCAGCGCCAGCAACAACATTAAAAAAATACCGGGATACAAGGGGTTTTTCAGCATAATCAAACAAATAAGCAAGGCAACCGGGGAATAGCCAAAAATTAGGCGGTTCCGGCGTAAAGATAATATTTGCGGCAAAAATTGGAATGAAAGATTTCGGTTTTTGGGTGGGAATTTATCCGGATAAATCAAAGAAAAAGAGGCTGATCATGATTTATGATACAGCCTCTTTTCTGATCTGACGCCGTTTATTAGGTTTTCTTTACAGTCGGTTTCTTCTTTTTATGCAAAGTTTTTTTCACCGCCGGTTTCGGAGCCACAGTATGTTTTGCCGGCTTTATCTTTACCAGTTCAACGTCGAACACTAAGGTGCTGTATGGTTTTATAACATCGCCCTGCCCCTGTGCGCCATAAGCTAAGGCCGATGGAATAACAAACGTGGCTTTTGCCCCTTCGTTCAATAAAAGTAAACCTTCTTCCCATCCGGGAATAACGCGCCCTTCCCCTGCAACTACCTGAATGGGCTCGTAGGGGCGGCCGGGTTGATTTAAACCGGCGCTTTTTGCCACCGATTCAATACTCGAATCAAATACTTTATCATCCAGGCTGCGGCCGGCGTAGTTCACCAGTAAAGTATCGCCTTTCAGCGGTTTTGGTTTTATCGATGGCTGTGTAATTACATATTTTAAACCGGTAGCAGTTGTTTTAAGGGTAAGTTTATGGTCTGCAATATATTTTTCGGCATCAGCAGCCTCGGCTGCTTTTACTTTTTCAATAGCCGCGTTTCTTTCAGCAATAGCATCAGTTAATGATTGCACCCTTTCAATTTTCAGTGTAAAGCTTAAATAGCTCCCCTTCGGAAAAAAGGCCGGCCGCTGATCCTCATGTCCGGCAAAGATAGAATCCGTGGGCACTTTTGCCAGTACACTGTCTGTTACCGTAAGCAGGGGGAATATTTCCATCAGGTCACCTGCATTTTGCGATACCGTAACTTGTACCTTTCCCGGACGCCCGGCGGTATAGCTGTTGTAAAGAACAGAATCCTTATCTGTTTTTTCAATAAATTGAAATGTTACCACATCATTCAGCTTTACTTTGTCGCCGGCATTATGGGTAAATATCTGGTACATGACCCCTTTCGGCGTCCGCTGTAAACCAGTCTGGGCATTAGCATTAACAGCAATTGTTAACACTAAAATGAAAAATATATACTTCATCATAAATAAAAAAACCTTCCTGTGTTTACCAGGAAGGTTATGTTATATAAATATTACTTTCTAACGGGCTGTTGGGCCTGAACCGGCATTGGCGGCACTACCGGTTTTGGTGCATTTGGGTTAGCATGAACAATGTCAACCAGTTCAATATCAAATACAAGTGTTGTGAATGGTTGTACCTGCTGGTTGCCCTGTTCGCCATAAGCCAGGCTTGACGGAATAATGAATAAAGCTTTGGAGCCTTTGTTCAAAAGCCTCATTCCCTGATCCCAGCCTTTAATCATGCCCCTTGTGCCAAGCTCAAAACGAATCGGCTTATAGGGGTTCATCGGGTTTATAGGTAATTTGTATTTTATCGCATCGGCTTTTACACTGGTTTCAACCGCTTTTCCGTTGAGATATCTAAGCGTGTAGTTTACCACCACAGTATCGCCCGAAACTGGTTTTACACCAACGCCGTTAGTCGAAATTGAATAGTACAGCCCCGAATCGGTTTTAGTAACTTTCAGGTTGTTGTCTGCTATATATTTTTGGATCTTTATTGGCTCCTGTTTTTTGGAAATTTCAGCAAGCGAATGCTGATATGCATTGCACCTCCCCATAAACACGTCCTGGCTAAGATTTCCTTTAGCGATAACTTTTTCAACTTTAACAACAAATACCATATACTTCCCTTTTTGGCCGGGAGGGCGTTTCTGCCCTTTATTGAGGGAGTCTATATCTAATTTGATCACCGCGCTGTCACCTTCATTAAGCATGGCAAGGGCGGCAAAAATATCGCCTTTACTTTGTGGTTTACGCAAAATTAAAGGAACCGGGCTTCCATTTTCATAAGAGCTTCCCATTACAGAGTCCGCATCGGTTTTTTGTGTGAAATTAATTGACATAAAGTCGCCTTCCTTTACGCCAGGCCCTCCTTTATCAACAACAATATCGTATAACAAGCCTCCGGGACCTTTTTTAAATCCACCATTGCAGCTTGCTAATCCTATTGCCGCAAGCGCTAAAAACATCAGTTTTCTTTTCATTTTTATTGTATTAATAG
>JBIOHE010000337.1:0-4723 GCA_044448725.1 Sphingobacteriales bacterium
ATATAAAGCAATCTATTCGTGTGATTGACTATCGCCTCTCTTTAATCGAAAATAGGCTTTCTAATATTGAGCCATTTATTTCAGTAGACAACGAACATCTTAAATACAAGGTTGCTTAAATTGTTAGATTATGAAAAAGGGAGCTCATCGAAAATCAAAAGGGCTAACCGACAAAGATGGAAGGCGGAGAAACTAAATGATAAAAGTCATTTCTATATCTGTCAGGAAATTGGAAAGTACTTAACGGTTTTTAATCCCTTTTTCGACCATAATAGAATTATTTAACATGGAAAAAAGTTCAATAAGAAAATTACAGGAATTGCTTGCGCAGCAATTCACCAAATTTCTTTCGGTGGAACTCAATAGCGTCAATATTTTAATAATGCCCCTTAGGGATGATATTCCTATTATCGCCAAAGCGCATTTTAATAAAGAGGCTGATTCCCTAACTATCACCTTTAAGGATTTAATCCCTTTGGATATTTCTTTTGGAGATGATGACGTAATTCATTTTTTGAAAACCAATGATAATTGTATACGCGGGTTTGAAGTCAAAGGCGTGAGCCATATAAAAGCAGGAAAATCAAAATCCCACGGCTATATATATTCGGGTAAAAGCGGTGATTTTAAATCATCGCTTGAAGTGGATAGTTATTCATTCAAGAAAAGAACTGCAGACTTTATGAAGGATTTGAGCAAGGCAGACCTTAAAGAACTTCAAGTAACAGGAAGATAAGGCTATATTTGCAATGCAAAAAGGGGGTTGCAGCCCCCTTAATGACGTGGTAATTTGAATTTTCATCGGGCAATGAACCGACTATTTTCACCGGCACATACTTTGATGCCTTTCCCACGATTAACCGACCAGCGGCTTATTCTTCATCCTTAAATGGCAATTCTAATTTTTGACTTCCGTCATCTTCAAATTTTGGGAAAGCCCTTTTAACCATTCTTTCCCAGTTATTCCAATTAAACCCGGCCGCCCTGGCAAATGCGGTTAATGTATTTAATCGTTCCTTTAACAACGGGTGTCCGTAATCCGGGTTTATCCATTGCGGATATTTGCCTTTTCTATTTCCTTTTTCATTCTTTGGATTTAATTCCCGTAATTCAGTAAGTACTTTTGGGGCAAGTCTGGAATAAACATAGTTGTTGATATAATGGCCAACTACCTGTGGCTTCTTTGTCGAAGCTTCTTTCCATGTCCACCCTTTCATTTTAAAAATCGCCTCAAAGAATTCGGGAGGGAATGTTCTTACCCACTTTCCCTTTTCATCTTCTAAAAATTTCTGCAAAAACCTTTGCAATGCATCTTCGTCTCTTTTTTTCTGATACCCAGTAACCTCATCAACAAGGGCTATTATGCCAACCTTTGCAACAGAGCGAATTATTATTTCAGCGCTTTTTACCTGAATTGGGTTTATCTTTCCACTGGGTACATTTGCCTCCAAAATTGCATTGCAAATATCAATTAGAAGTGTTGCCTCATATCCATAAGTAATTGGTTGTGCGCTACTTGGTCCCGGCCTATGGAACTTAATAGGGTTGTCCAACTTCTCTAAAACACTGGGATTAAGATGTGCCCGAATGGCATCACTACCTAAGAATTTCGCCAACCATGTGCCGGAAGCATTTTCAGGTGCCTTCAGTGACTTCTGAATACCACGCCCCGATAATACGCGTGTACCATCTTCAAGAACGTAGCAGGGAATTTCTAATTCCCCTAATTTTAATGGAGTCTTAGCCGAACCATAAGCGGCAGTTAATATTTTTGGTTTCATAATTGGATTTTTCGGACTATCTGACCAGGGTATTTCGGTCTAAACTGACCAGGGTAAGTTGACTGCACTTTGCATACCTGGAGTGGACTTGTTATAGCGGTTAAAAAAAATCTTATTCATGTGTCTCTTCAGTTTCTCTATTTTGCTTTTTTCTCAAAGACTCTCCTTTTAATTCAATCCGGTGCGCCTCGTGGACGATACGGTCCAATATAGCATCTGCCAAGGTTTTCTCTCCTATAATATCGTACCACTGCTTAACCGGCAACTGCGAAGTTAATATAGTTGAGCGTTTTCCATGCCGATCTTCAATAATTTCCAAGAGACACAGTCTGCTTGGGGCATCGAAGGGTTGGATACCAAAGTCATCTATGATCAGTAGGTCTTGCTTTTCAATTTTGGCCATTTCTTTAATAGAAGTACCGTCGGCTTTGGCCATTTTCAGTTGAGTAAATAACCGGGTGGCGTTGGTGTACAGGACCTTATAGCCAAGTAAACATCCCTGATATCCGAGGGCAGAGGACAGGAAGCTCTTGCCGGTTCCTGTACTACCGGTAATGAGTATGTTTTCTTTTTTAGTGATAAAAGTTCCGTCTGCAAAACGGTGTAGTTGATTTTTATCGATGCCTCGTTTAGGATTATAGTCTATCTCTTCAATAGAAGACTTATATCGGAAGCGGGCGCTCTTGAGACCTCGCTCAAGCTTACGATTGTATCGTTCATCGTATTCACTTTGTAAGAGCAGGCTTACCAGTTCATCGGGTGTGGTATCCTCAGTTCTTCCACTTTCGATACTTGTTTTGAAGGCGCGATGCATTCCATGCAGCCGCATCTTCCTCATCAGTTCCAGTGTTTCTGTGTTCATGTTTTAATTGGTTAAGGTTAAAAAATGTTTTGTTTGATGCTATTGATAGTATTCATTGCCTCGTATGTTGTTGTGCTCCGGCATAAACAAAGAGAGGTCAGATTCATCCTTGATCTGGTCCAGCCCTTTATCAAGTATCTGAACGATATGGTTGTAGCCGTAAGCCCCGTATTCAAGGCCTCTTTTACAAGCATTGATGATTCGTTCGTTACCGACTTTCCTTGCGTAGTGTAAAATCCCTGCACATGATTTATAGGCTTGTTCAGGATGTTGTTTCGATTCTATAACCTTGGCCAGGTATTCGGCTACAACCGCATTTATCTTATCTCCTTGCTCGATAAAATATTCCGGCCTCCATTCAGTAACGAAACGATGGGAAGAGGCCAAATGATCATCTGTAGTAGTGTAGCGATGAGGGCGCATATCGCGGGAATGAACGGCAATACATTCCAGGCGGCAATAAACTTGAACCTTAGTGGAAGTGTAGAGCAGTTTTACTTTTTTTCCAATGTATTGAAAGGGGACGCTGTAATAATGTTTATCTGCACTAAGGCAGATATGGTTATTCTTCATCACCGTTACGATGAGTTGCTTTTTAAACTCGTACCGGTAGACAGGTAGTGGTTGCAATGCCGCCTTCTCTACTTCTTCAAACTGTTCGCGGCGGCTGTAATTGCGATGACTAAGGCGGGTGTTGTTATGGTTCTCTAATTCAATCAGGACTGCGGCGTTCAGTTCTTCGAGAGTAAAAAAGGTGTGCCGGTGCATGGCAGTATAAATACGTTGATAGATAATCTTCACTATTCCTTCCACCAGTGCTTTATCCCGGGGCTTGTAGCTGCGGGTAGGCAATACGGCTGTTCCGTAATGCTCAGCAAAATGCGCAAAGGTCTCATTGAGTGTAGGCTCGTATTTACTGCTCTTGGTTACTGCCGATTTTAAGTTGTCGGGGACAATTGCGGCCGGTACTCCACCAAAGTAGTGCATGGCATTCTCACAGCATTTAACCAGGTCCTCTTTGGTTTGTGAAGCTACCGCTTCCACATAGGTGAGTTGACTGCCACCAAGTATGGCCGCAAACACTTCCACTTCTTTTACCTCACCACTTTCTTTGTCAACTATTTTCAATTTCACTCCGGCGAAGTCAATGAACATCTTATCCCCGGCTTTGTGTTCGATGTGCATCGCCGGTTGGGAGCGCATCATGTAGCGGTTCGCATAGCAACAAAACTGGGTATAGCCCAATCCATCAGAGTGCTTCTGTAAATATTCCTTCCAAAGCCTTGATAAGGTGTTCCCCTTGCGTTTCAATTCCTTTTCTACCCAAGGCATTAACTCAAAGAGTTGCTGCACCTTCGGAGAAGGCGATTTACTTTCATCCATGCAAAAGATAATCGAGAGTTGATAATCACTCATCCCCTCAATTTGCTCAATGGTCAGATGCTGGTTGTGAAAAATTCTGATGTACCGCTTTACAGTATTGCGCGAGGAGTTTACCAGTTTGCTTATCTCACTTTTGCTTTTGCCTTGTCCGTAATAACGTAGGATCTGCTTTACTTTTGTCATGATGATTGGTTTGTTTGCCATAGCTGCTTTGTTTTGGGTGTAATCTCCCGCTCAAATGCTATGTGCTAAAACAAACCCATCAACAGGCGTGCAAAGGGTGGTCAGTTTGGAGCGAAAAGGGGTGGTCAGTTTGCTCCGAAATGCCTTGGTCAGGTTGGATCGAAATTAGGTGGTCAGGTTTGCCGAAAATTCCAATCGGCAAAGGTTCTTTTAGTACCGGCTTCTTTAACCAGGTTTTTAAGTTTTGCGTTTGCAATGTCGGGGCTGTCTCTTAGGGTAGTAACAAGCGGAGCCATATCATTTTTTATAAAATCCCGTGCTTCGATAAAGCTTTGAAGCGTTTTTTGATGTAGCTGTGTGGTGTCGCTAAAAGGTTTAATATTTTGCCACTGTTCAATAACCCTATCGTACTTTTTACCAATCAGGGTATAATCACTTATTAAAGTGTCGAAAACACTGTTGTCAAAAGAAGGGGGAAACATTTTTTTGACGCTGCGGGTAAACAGGTCATAAG
>JBIOHE010000338.1:0-4721 GCA_044448725.1 Sphingobacteriales bacterium
CACTTATCTTAAAAAGATACTGTCTTCACCTGATGAACAAGTTTCAGATAATGAAATAATGCCCAATGGTATCACTATAGCCGAAACTAACAAAAGGACTGCTTTAATTACTGAAGAGTTATATATGCATGCTTTTGAAAAAGGTGTTCCGATGTTTTACCGGGATAACAGGGTCAAATATCCAAAGGAATTTATCCGTGCGAACCCGGATGGTTCCGAAGACCTGGTAACTTATAATCTGGAAAAACGGAATTATACACTGATGAAAAACTTAGCGCCTCCCGGTAAAGGCTACTGGTCTTACCTTATTCCTGCCTGAACCCCAACGGATGAATCCTCAGTTTTTAATCATTGCAGGGCCAAACGGCGCCGGTAAAAGCGTTTACGGGCATTTTCATGTACCCAAGGGCACATCAATCTTTAACGGTGACCTTGTTTTTGCAGAGCTAAAGCGGCAATATCCGGACATTGAAACTGACCGCCTTGCAGGCGGTGTTGCTGTTGCCCTTGAAAAAGCCCGCGACAATGCCCTTGCAGCTAAATCAAACTTCGCTTTCGAAAGTAATTTTTCAAACGATCTGGCGATTGATATTACCAGAATGTTCAGGGATGCCGGGTACGAAATAACTCTCGTTTATTTTGGACTAAATGACCTGGAAAGTTCTGCCATACGTGTTGATACCAGGGTTCAGTTAGGCGGCCACGATGTGCCTTTAGAAATACTGCGTTATAATATGGAAGAAGGGATCAGGCGCGTAACAGAACACCTACCGGTTTTCGACAGGATCTATTTTGCAGATACCAGTGTTAAAGGTTTGGCGCCTGTTATTGCCTATTGCAATAAAGAAACCGCCAAATATGAGTTATTGGATAACAAGATAGAATGGTTCAACAATAATTTCAAGGAACCGCTATACAAGCTTTCTTTAATTCACCAGGATCTCCAAGTTAAAAAACCAAAGGAGAATATTCCATCAATTCAGCCGGAACAGGATGAAGATAATGAACAGAACCATCATCGTAAGTTGTAGCCAGGTGAAATATTAAACTTAAAACTGCGCACAATATGCGTGAACAACCGGATAGCAGTGCTATGGCTACCGGATTATAGCGCCCGGGAAAAAGCAAGTGTATTGGGATATTCATTCTTGCTACGGATCAGCGGAATGAATATCGCGTTAAAAACGTGCGCTGAAATGAAGCCGTCTGCCGCGATGTGATGATCTCTTCCCTTTCCCTGCATTGCAGAGGTTGACATTTTCTTTTCGATAGCGTTTATTTGCTTTCACAGTTAAGCTTTTCTAATAATTCCCTTTTCTCTTGATCGCTTTCTAAGATTCGGGCTTCCAATTGCGCTATTAAAGGATGGCCGGGGTTATCATTGACCACTATATGAGCTGTGAAGCCGCTAAAATCTGCATCATCTATTTTACCATTACGTGCTTTGAAATTATTCCCATTGATAATACACTTATTATCATGAATGTGGTAAATATTGATATTGTTGATTATTACTTTCATAGCGCAATTCTTTACTTTATATTCAAATTTCGGCAGGAGTAATGATGTACCGAACCCATAAGGGGAGTATTTTACTTAAAAGCGCGTTACAATTACCACGATGCCCGGCCCTGTTCCGGTAAAGCGAAATAGCTAATGAACACAACAGGCCATATTCAACTGTTAAGCAACCAGCAGCGCAGAGCCGGGTAAAATGTCAGGGGCGGACAAGCCAATAAAAAACAAACAGATCTGTCCGTTTATATACCCTTGACGTTTTATCCCGGCGGGGGCTACCTTCGCGGTGCAGGTGAATATGGATATAAAAAAAGCGGTGGCCAAAAGCAAATCTGTTATGAGCACGGCGAATTTCAGTTTTGCAGCGCGGCATTGAAGGCTGACGGCGAATGAACGTAGCGTGATAACGCGTGGTGTAATGAGCCGTCTGCCGAAATGCACGGGTATTATACGGATGTCTGTTCCGACTTCAATAATTATATTTACCAAAAAGAACTTTGTATATTTGGAATTATGGAAGCATCTACCAAACCAACCAACACCCACATCGGCCGAAAGATCAGCCGCATCCGTGAACTGCGGGGGATTAAGCAGGAAACAATGGCCTCGGAATTAGGCGTTAGCCAGCAAACAGTTTCCCGTATGGAACAAAGTGACGTATTGGAAGATGATGTTTTAGAAAAGGTGGCAAAAATATTAGGGGTTCAACCTGATGCTATAAAAAACTTTAGCGAAGAAGCTGTATTCAATTACTTCAATACATTTAATGATAGTAGTTCAGGGTTCAATTATCATTGTACATTTAATCCAATTGAAAAAATTGTTGAGCTTTACAATGAAAAAGTAGCCTTATTGGAACGCATGTTACAAGCTGAAAAAGAAAAGAACGAGCTCCTAAAAGGCAAGTAACCAGTTCCGAAATATCCAGCTATTTTGTAGCGCGCTATTTTATAACCAGCTCTCAATTATAAAGTATCTTTTCTTAGCTCCAACAGCAAATCCGTTAAGAGCGCAGCGATTTTCGGTTTTGCCCTTTTTAGGTGAGCCTGACGGCTGGATGGGCAGACCATAGCGCCGGATAGTATCCAGCCGTTTGGCGCAACCTTCGCCGCCTGCTATTTCGAAGCCTTATCTTTTGCTTTCCCCTCTGCGATATTTTTGAGACTGTCTGCATCCTTTTGATATGCAGCATTAACCTTTTCGGTGGCTATAGGGTAAAGCGCCCTCATAATCTCAAATTTATCAGCATCGGCAGCAATTCTTTGGTTCCCTATCCGATAACCAACTGCCAATCCAACAGCAACAGCCGTTATTGCTATCAAGATGCCCAAAACGGCAATATAACCCCAGGATTTCGATTCGAAACTATGATGGTGCCTGGTTAATACGACTTTCGGAATAGCCGCGATCTTTTTGTCGAGGGTTTCAAAAACGTTGGCCAACAGCTGTGCATTGTATTCTTTATGAAAAGTTTCCAGCATTCCGTTGGTTTGGTCTGTCTTTTCAACCAGCGTGTCAATCTTGTTCGCCATTGCGTCCATTTTTACACTATCAAATGCTTTCCTGACATCTTCATTATTTCTTTTTATGAGATTGTTTACTACCTCATCAAGGTAAGTTACCTTTTCATTTATTTCGTTTAATCCGCTCATCGTCCATAATATTGTTGTCTTTTCTTCTTCTTTTTGGGTTCCGGTTCGGGCGTGATGCTGATGCCCTGAACAGCCATACGCAGCTGGTCTGCTAAAGAAGGTTTATAAGTTTCAGCGGGCTGCCGTTCATTTAATGGTTCATCGTTATCATTGTCGTCCCCTTCTCCGTCATCTTCCGGGTCACTCCAATCTTCAGCGTACCATAGGTTTTCTTCCGGGCCTTGTGCATTGATTACAGGTTCCCGGAATTCGTTGGCTTGTATTTCAATAGCCTTGCTCAGATTGGCAAAACTCAAACTACGGTCTATTTCTGAACCTTTGAATTTATATTCGCCTTTGCTGAAACTGATACCCTGTATTTCACTGGTACCGCTTTTGTATTTATAATGCAGCATGATCCCTTGTTTGGCTAAGTCCTTTTGCAACTCGTCCATGCTTTTGACTGTACTGCTTGTTGCTTTAATGGTATGATACAATTCATACTTCAGCTTATCGGCACCTTTAAGCCTTTTTTCGTTGACGGTTTTTTTTCCGGCGGAAATAAAAAAGCCATGTTTTTCGGTTAACTCCCGGCAAACTTTTACATTCCGGCTTTTCATAAAATTATCCGTGATCGTTTTGCCTTCATTGTCCACCCGGTTATAAATAAGGTGCAGGTGCGGGTTATTGCTGTCATGGTGCCGAACAATCAAATATTGGGTATTGAAGATCTTCATCCGCTGCATATATTCTTCGGCCATCTGCACCATCTTTTCATCGGAAAGCATGGACAGGTCATTGCTGCTCCAGCTTAAAGCGATATGTGCAACTGCCATGCCCAGGCCCGGGTTGCTTTTGCGTTGCATATCAAAGTCGGCTATGGTATGTGACAGCTGATCTGTTCTTATACCATCAGCAGCAAGGATCACAGCATCTTTCTTTGATACCGCATAACGGATACATCCCGCAAAGCTTTTACCGATCACGATCTTGCCTATCATCGTTATTGATTGACTTTAAAGTTTGATCTATCTCCGATAACAAGTCCCTGCATTTTCCGGCTACGGAAAGAAGACCGTTCCTGTATGCCAGTTTCATTAACTGGTTAAGGTTATTGGCCAGGCCTGCCAGCATCCGCAGAAAACTGAGTTCTTCTGCCTGTAACCTTGGAACAACTCTTGCGCTTTTAATCGCTGCCCTTACCCAATCACTGGTTTGAATTCCGGCAGTTTTCGCTTTAGCATCCATCATAAAACGCTCGGTAGCCGACAGCCTCACCCGGATATCCAGTTCCCTTTTGATGGCTTTTCGTGGTGCTCCGCCTTTGTTTTTATTTTCTTTTTCAGCCAGCGGAAAGCTGGTTTTCTTTTTCGTTTCCAATACCATTTCTGCTCCACTGAATAGTAAATTCAAATTCTTAAACGCCTTAATCCTTTTTGTCGAGTAGCCAAGAGGAATTTCACCCCAAGGCTCTCACAGAACCGTGCTTAACAGTCTCCCGTTACACGGCTCTTCCAGTTAAACCTTTCATTCCCATTGCTATGGTTTTCTTAGTTCCCAATGGACAAACAG
>JBIOHE010000339.1:0-4693 GCA_044448725.1 Sphingobacteriales bacterium
ATTTTAAACTGACATACTTATTTAACGGGTATCCAATATTAATAAGGGCATACGTATCAAACGGGTATGCAAGGGGCGACCACAAGGGTAGCCCCTACGGATAAAACGATTGGGGGGCTTTTATATTCAAAAGGAATGCGAAAGATTTACGAAGTTTAAAAAACTTCGTAAATCTTTTCCATCGCGAAAATAAATGGCGGAGTCCGGCTTCCTGCTCTGATAAGGTTTGTTAATATTGTTTGTTTCGGGCTACTATTATACAATACGGGCTTAAATATTTAAACGATACAATATGTAAAAAAAATTTAATATGTTATTTGCTGTAAAAACCGTTGCGGCCTAATTCCCCGTCAGCAAAGGGTTATTTACCGTGCCGGCAAACACGATAAGGCCGCTGCTCATTTCCCTTATGGCGAACATAAAAGGATGGTTGATTGGGGGCATTGGTGCCGGCGCTGTCGCTACGACTATCCCTACCGAAGTGGCTGCTGCGGCGGTAGTACCGCTTTCATCAGTTTCAACAAAGGCTTTATGCTTAACCTCGCTGATTTTCAGCGGCACGGTAGCATTGATCAATGAAAAATCAGCTATATCCGTAAAAGCAATACCCAAACCCAGGTTGGTTAAAGCATTGTTTAGGGTGACGCTGTAGCTGAACTTAAATTTGGGTAACGTTATGGTATTGTGGATTGACACTAAACCGGACATCCACGTTTGCCATTTAACCGGATCGCAACCTGCAACCACATCCTTAACCGCGCCGCCGTTTACAGGCATTACTATAACCATGCTGTATTTATTGTTGGAGTACGGCAGTTCATAAACATAAACGGTATTATCGTTATAATAATTAAAATCAAGATTGCCAGTCATAAAGCTTGCCTGCACCTGGCTGTTATCAGCTAAATAAAAAGGCTGGGTTTGCGTTTGCGCCGGATCAAACTTTTCTTTCCAGGTGCTTTTAAAATACATAGCATTTACCAGGTACATCACCGCATTACTTGGGATCGTAGTGATAATAGACGGTATTTTTCCATGAGTTTCGGTGTTTACCCAATTATTTATGGTGCCTGGGGCTGACGGGTTTGTAAAATCAAGCGACTGTGCCTGCGCATGGAAATAGCTGCTGTCGGTTTGTAAAAACTGCGGCAGCACGCTGAATCCCTGCCGGTACCATATAGAGTTGGCTATGTTCAGTGTGGTATTAGGGTCCAGTTCGGGGAGATTGGTGATAAGGTTATTGTAATAGTCGTTCACCTGTGCCTGCGTAAGGCCGGCAAAGTCCAGGGTATTTTTGAATGCAGTAAGCGTAGCGCCGTTTGCGCCATTGCTGGTCATGCCAAGGGCGAAACTCACGCTTAGCGGCGATACAAACAGGTTGGCGCCGCCTGTATTTGCGCTGTCGAGATTTTTAAATAGTTTTAATGTAAACGCATTGTCCGCCGTTACTTTTTGCTGTTGTAAAGCGGAAAGCACAAGGTTTTTACCCTTGTTTTGATTTGGAGTAACTGCGGCCCTTTTGCAGGAAGCAAAGCCGGCAATCAGCAGCAATAATAACAGCGGAGGTTTGCGTAACAAATTCATAAGATCAGTATTGATTTATTTTCATTCGGTTATTATACATTACGGAGGCTGTTTGTAATACGATACAGGACGAGGGCAAAATATTTTTTGATAGCGGTGCGTTTTGTACCTGTTGGTGTAAAAGCCCGGGAAAGTATATTAAGGCCTTCGACGGTTTTAAAAATATCCGGCATCCCTTTTTTAACCAGCCGGGGATTTGCTCTGTTGGGATAATGCTAACTGATATGCCAAATTCAAGGCCAGCAATGGGAGTAGTTTTATTTCCTTGGAATTGTAAATAATTATCAGCTTATTTTTGAAATAATATCTTATTTATGTCGTTCTTAATAAAACCAAACCACTAAAACCTAAATATAATGCTTTCATTAAATAATACCGGGGCTACCAAATTTTCGGACCGGGAAATACAAGTTCTTAAACTAATTATTGGCGGGAAGACAAACCCCCAAATTGCCGGTGAACTGAATATAAGCCCCTTAACTGTTAAAACTCATCGTCAAAATCTGTTACGTAAGCTAAATGCCGAAAATACCGCGCAAATGATTGCAAATGCCGGGTTAAAAGGGCTTCTATAGTATTTAGCCCGTATTGTTTCAACTGTTTTCGATAAATGTTTATTTGACATATACTCCTTTAGGAGTATTGATTAAACGATATGGAGTAGATACCTTGCGATCAATAAACCAACACCTAATGCTTTCATTAACCAATTATCCTAATCCCGACGCCGCAGTCAATAAGCTGTTAAAAAACTTATCCATAAATATTGATCCGGCAGCTATCAGCGCCGAGTTGGATAAACACCCCGATTATCCGAGTCTTTTGGCTATCAGCGATGTATTAACTGCATTCAATATTGAAAATACCGCTTTCCGGGTGGAGCCGGATAAAGTTGTCAATATTCCTGTCCCATTTATTGCCCACACCAATTTGAATGGCGGCGATTTTGTGGTGGTAAACAAAATAAAAGACGGAAACGTTTATGTTGCCGGCGAAAAATGGAACCGGCATAAACTAAGCATAGAAGAATTTAAAAAAATATTTACCGGCGTAGTTTTAACCGCAGAACCTTCCGCAACTTTTACAACCTCTACAACTTTTACAACCTTTCTAACCAACCTAAAAACCCCGGCCATTGCTGTGGGCCTGGCGCTGATATTTGTATCGGCGCTTGTTTTCCATACCACTTATTTTTCAAACCTGAGCTGGCAAATTATACTGCTGACCTTATTTAAAACAGCAGGCTTAATCACTTCTATATTGTTACTGATCCAATCAATTGACAGCAATAACCCGCTGGTGCAGGTACTTTGCCAGGGCGGCGGCAAAACAGATTGCAATGCTATACTTTCGTCAAAAGCGGCAAAAGTATTTGAAGGGCTCACCTGGAGCGAGGTGGGCTTTTTTTATTTTGCAGGCACATGGCTGCTGCTATTGTTTGGCGGCGGCTCACCGGCAATATGGCAGGCATTGGCCTTGTTAAATTTTATCAGTTTACCCTATACTGTGTACTCCATTTACTACCAGGCCCGCGTTGTCAAACAATGGTGCGTATTATGCTGTACCGTGCAGGCGCTGTTATGGCTGGAGTTTTTTAGCCTCACCCTAACCCTCTCCAAAGGAGTGGGGACTGTTGCATTTTTTACCTCCCTCTCCTTTGGAGAGGGCCGGGGTGAGGCGTTAAGCGCCATATTTATCTGTCTGTTAACCCCTGTTATTTTATGGATGCTTTTAAAGCCCCTGTTTTTAAAAGCACAACAACTACAACCTTTAAAACAGCAACTCCGAAAATTCAAATACAATACCGAACTGTTTAACCAAATGCTTAGCACGCAGCCTAAATATACCCAGCCCGATGGTGCATGGAGTATAGTATTAGGTAATGTTGAGGCAAATAATATCATTACCATGGTGACAAACCCCTATTGCCAGCCATGCTCAAAAACGCATAAATTACTGGATGAGTTACTGGAACAGAATGGCAACCTTCAAGCGCGGATAGTGTTTACAGCCAGCAATACCGACAACGATATTAAAACACCCGTAAGCCGCCACCTGATGGCGCTTGATAACCTTAGCGATAAAACTGTGGTAAGGCAGGCCCTGCACGACTGGTACGAACAAAAACAGAAAAATTACGATGCCTGGGCAAAGGTTTATCCGGTACACTTAAATGAAGCAGAATACCATAAAATTGATAAGCAAAAGGATTGGTGCCAAATGGCAGAGGTTACCGCTACGCCAACATTGTTGCTTAACGGTTACCGCCTGCCGGATTTATACCAGCTCCCGGATTTAAAATATATGCTTGAGTAAAGCATATAAAGATACTTTGGCCAAAAGTAAAGGAGCATGCACTTTAATACATGCCGTTTTGTAGCCGGGGCGGCGCCGGTAAAAATAGCTTTTTTATTAATTAAATATTAAGAAGATGAAAACAGAAAAAATGAGCCTTAAAAGCATTAAAAATGTGCTGAGCCGGGCTGAAATGAAAAAGATTATGGCGGGGAGTGGTGGGGATACTTGTGGCTCCTATACGCCGTGCCCTACAATAAATGATCCTCATCACTTGCCTTGCTGTGTTGTTTGTGCCCCTGTCGGCCAAAACGGTCTGGTTTGTATGTGATAAATGTATGATGATGATTTGCCTGATTTAGAAATAAATAAGGACACCATCATTACTTAATTATTTCGTTTATACTAATTGGATGATTTCATCCAATTAGTATAAACATTTTATTTACATCAATTAATAGGCTATGCTCAAAAACCTCATGATTTTTTCACTTTTATTGTCTTTTAACTGTTTTGCATACATCACAATCCCCGGTAAGGTGTTAAATGAGATTGGCAAAACCACGGTAGTCAATGCAGGTGTATTTTTTGGTAATGAACGAATAGGCAATAAAACGGCCGATAATCGGCATGAACTAAATTTTGATAAAAAGAAAATTCAGGCCGTTAATGTTTAAAAAAACGGATATAAAACATTTTTCAAATTAATTAAACATGTTCAGAAGACTTATATTTTTCATTAATTTACTGCCGCTCGGTTGCTTTGCCCAATTTACAATTACTGGGAGGGTATTAAACCAGGCTGACACCAAAC
>JBIOHE010000340.1:0-4683 GCA_044448725.1 Sphingobacteriales bacterium
ATATTTAATCGGTATAGGCGCTATTATTGGTGTAGCCGCAACCGGTTGCAAGAAGGATTTTTTTAACCGGCCGCCTGCAAACGAATCTACGGTAGGTACTTATTATCAAACAACAGCCGAGGTGCAGGCAAGCACCAATATTCTGTATGCCGCGCCGTGGTTTGGTTTTAACGGGAAGGCATTTTTGGCAACAAGCGAACTATTAAGCGGTAACGCACGCTGTTATGTAGGTTCGGACCCCGAATTTGGGGCTTATTCAAACTATACAGAAGGTAATGCTACACCAGTTGTTACCAGTACATGGAATTCGTTATATACTGTTGTAGCGCAATCCAACGCTTTATTGAATAATTTACCGACTGCCGCTCCGTCTTCTGTGCCTGCTGCCGTTGTAAATAACGCACTGGGCGAAGCCCATTTAATGAGAGCAGCAGCTTACTTTTATCTGGTCCGTATTTTCGGTAACGTGCCTATAATAACAAATCCGGCTGCGTTTGTTGGTACTTTTCAAACGGTTCCCAGAAACCAGGTAGCTGATGTTTATCATTTTATGGAACTTGATTTACAATTTGCGGAAGCTAATTGCAGCCATGGAGTAGCCGGCACAGGCCACGTATCAAGTGCCTCAGCTTCAGCATTATTAGCAAAGGTTTATTTATATTGGCAAAATTACGCAAAAGCTAAAGTCGAAGCTGAAAAAGTAATAAACAGCGGCGAATTTGGCCTGTTGGGTGTAGATGTTGCCGGCCTTACTTACAACAACTTATTTCAGATACCCTATAACAACAACAAGGAATCAATAATAGCCATGCAATGGTCATCAAATGCCGGTTACGGATTTGGCAATCAGATACAATCAGTAATTGCTTTAAATTCAACCATAACCGGAACAGGCGATGGCTGGGCCGAATTAGGGCCAACCTTTGATTTACAGGATGCATATAAAGCGGCCGGCGATACTGTCCGCCGGCATGGGACCATTATGGTTCCCGGTGATTATTATCCTGAAATTGATCAGGCCACCGGGGGCTACACAGTACCGCTTAACGTCAGCGCCCAGGGAACAGCTGCCGGCTGCAAAAAATATGTAGTAGGTACCCCTGCTGATAATGGCAGCAGAACGGCCTTCCAGGCAACAAGCGTCAATACTTACATCATGCGTTATGCAGATGTATATTTGATTGAAGCCGAAGCTATTATGGGTTTGGCAGCAAATCCGGCAGTTGGGCATGGTATTGATACCAGCTATACTACGTCAGATCCGACAGCTTTAAAATACATAAATTTAGTACGCCAAAGAGCAAAATTAGCGCCTTATACAAGTTTTTCATACAGGCAATTAATTAAGGAAAGGCGTTTGGAATTTGCTATTGAAGGCGATTATTGGTACGATTTGCAACGTATTGATGGCTTTAATTCAGCCACACACCCTGTTGCCGAAGCTATTGAAGCTTCAACAAATAAGGGCGATTCTTATGGGGCAACAGCGCCAAACTATAACAATTATACAATCAATCACACGTATATTATACCTACGGATGCGCAGTTTATTATCCCTATTCCCGCTACAGATGTCCTTGCCGACCCTGCTTTAAAAAACCCGCCGGTTCCTTATAAATTTTAATTAACCATAAAATATTTGACAATGAAATTTAGACAATCAAAAAACTTAAACTGGATACTGTCGGCGTTGATAGTATTTGGTTTGGCATCTTGCAAAAAGATGAACAGCGAGGGGTTCACCCCTGGCACCGGGGCGCCAACAATTACAAAGGTGCGCACTTTAAGCAAATCAACGGTTGATTCATCGCTTACTTCATCTGTTACAACTTATAACAGTACAGGTATAGCAACAACAGTTACCAACCCGAACTATAGTCCGCAGGTTACTGCCTTTGATTCAACAACAGTTACAGGTAATTTGAACAACTACTATGTTTTATTGGGTTCAAACCTGGGCAGCACAACTAAAATTGTTATTAACGGCGTCTCAATTTATTTTAACCGTGCTTTTGACACCGACAACAGTGTTATATTTCAAATCCCTACAACTGTTCCTTATGTACAGCCCCAGGCTAATACCATCGTTCTGACCACCCTGTACGGAACGGTAACTTATAAATTTACAGTACTGCCTCCGCCGCCAACGATCATTACGGAGTCAACCAACGATTTCCAGAAGGGAACATCAATTACTTTTACAGGTAAAGGCTTTGCTTCGGTAAGTGCTGTTAAATTGAAAGCCACCGGCGATGCTTGCACAATAGTAGCCGGATCTCAAACTGATAGTACTTTAACATTGACAATGCCGGCAACAAGTACCGCTACTCAAACGGCTTTAACGTTTACCTACACATCGGGAACAAACACAGGGGCTCAAACGGCATCTACTGCAATATTTAATGATCTGGATAATGCTGCTTTGCAGGTATTTACAGATAATTTTGGTTCTGGCGTGTACGGCGCTTCATGGGGGCCTAACGGGACATCAACAGTTGCCGCCAATGTTAAAACAGGCACAACTTCTTACTTTGTTACCTATCCGCAAGGGAACTGGTGGATTGGCGGCTGGGGCTTCAATACGCCGGTAGCCAATAACTATACCTATCTGACATTATGGATTAAAGGCGGTGTGCAGGACGAAACACTTGATTTTATAAGTGCATCAGGCAATGGCGGGTTTGGTAATTCTGACCAAACTGTGGCTCTTACCTTACCTAAAACCGTGTGGACTTATTTTAAACTTACTGTCAGCAAAACTGACATGTTTGCAACAGGTCAAACGACATCAGATTTTGGATTTTATTTTCGTGGTCCTAATGGTGCGTCTGAAACTATTTATTATGATGACGTGGTGTTTTGGAAATAAAATAACATAAAATTCAGCCTTACGAAGTCTTTAGGACTTCGTAAGGCTTTTATCCTGGTGAACCGATGAAACACTACATTCTTACAATTTGCATAAGTATGTTCATGGTAATTAATTGTGCCAGTGCACAAAAAAACCTTGTTACAAACGGTGGCTTTGAAGATGAGCTTTTTGGCTGGAATAACAATGGTGCGGTACAAACGCCCTGGGATTTTAAAAGCGGTAAAAACAGTTGCGCCATTATAAGCACAACTACAACTGATTGGGTTGGCATTGATCAAACTGTCAGGATACCCAAAAAAGTACAGTCTATTGCTTTCAGCGCCTGGATTAAAACAAGGAATGTTGTTAAAGGAAAGAACGATTGGGATGGCGCGGTATTCACTATAGTTTTTTTGGACGGACAGGATAAACAAATAGGCGATGGGATAAATATTGCCAGAATAACAGGCGACCAGGAATGGACGCTTGCTGAAAAAATAGTTAAGATGCCCGAAAAGGCGTATAGCTTTAAAATACTGATCGCGATGGGAAATGCATCAGGATCGATGCTGGCTGATGATGTTGTTGCTAAAGCGGTTGAATAGGTGAGAGGTGAATAGTGAGTAGAGATTAGTGATTAGGTGAGTAGTCGGTATCAAATATTAAATCAGCGCTCACCACTCACAGTTCGCCCCTCACAATTCAACTAATTGTGTTAAATTCGTATCAGAAAATGAAGCTATTTATACACCAAAATTATTAATGATGACAAGCAATGTAATGCGCGAAATTACCCCGCTGACAGCAAGTGATTGCTTTACGATTTTTTCAAGGGTTAAAAACAAATTCGACTTTCCGCTTCACTATCACGAAGAGTACGAACTCAATCTGATATTGAATGCCAGGGGGGCAAAACGTGTGGTAGGGGGGCATATTGAGGTGATTGATGACCTCGAACTGGCGCTTGTCGGGCCAAATCTTTATCATGCATGGTTCACCAACCAGTGCCAGAGCGAGGCAATTACCGAGATCACCATCCAGTTTCACAAGGACCTTTTTGATGAACGGTTTTTAAAACGGAACCAGCTCAGCTTTTTAAAAAGCATGCTCGAACGTTCGCAAAGGGGAATTGCATTTCCTCCCGAAACAGTTTTGGCCCTTAAAGACCGTTTGCTTTCTTTGGATAAAAAAAGCGGGTTCGACTCGGTGCTTGAGTTATTATCTATCCTGCACGACCTCTCAATTTCGCGGAACATGAAAACGCTTTCCGATCCGAGTTTTACCAATGATAAGTTCTTTTACAACAGCAGGCGCATTGAGAAAGTGTTTGAGCACATGAACAACAATTACAACAAACAGGTAACCCTTGCCGAAGTTGCCCGTATTGCCAATATGCCCGAAGCCTCTTTCAGTCGCTTCATTAAAAAACGCACAGGTAAAACCTTTATTGATAGTTTGAATGAAATAAGGCTCGGCCATGCCTCAAGGATGCTGATAGATTCAACTACCACGGTTGCCGAAATTGCCTATAAATGCGGTTTTAACAATATTTCAAACTTCAACAGGATCTTTAAACGGAAAAAGCTTTGCATTCCCAAAGAGTTCAGGGAAACCTATACAGGTAACCGGGTTTTTATTTGATCAATTTGAAGATGTGGCAATTTGAGAATTTGAAAATGAGTTGCAATGTAAGAACATGTTTAAATATTTGTTGATAAGTTGATAAAGAAAGTGTAAAAAGAGAATCGGCAGGGATAAATTAGATTTTACCACAAATCGATTTGTCGAATGCAAACAAAGTTTACAGGTCTTACCGATTCTCAATGGCAATA
>JBIOHE010000341.1:0-4681 GCA_044448725.1 Sphingobacteriales bacterium
AATTAAAATAACATTAATACTTCTTTTTATAGCAGCTTTTGCTGTTAAAGCCAGTGCGCAGGATACCATAAAAACTACAGGTGATGCCCCTCTGGTGCTTAGCGGTTCGGTAGATACTTATTTCAAATCTGATTTTTCCGGGCATGGCAATATCCCGACAAGTTTCGCTAACGAAAACAGCTCAATTTCTATCGGCATGGTTGACCTTGCGCTGAAAAAATCAGTAGGTAAGGCTTCATTTGTTGGTGAATTATCTTTTGGCCCGAGAGGGCAGGAGCAATCCCTGCCGGATGGTTCAAGCAAAAGCATCGTAACAGCCGGTGTTTCGAGCTATCACATCCAGAACTTATATGTATCCTATAATGTAACCGACAAATTTAACCTGTCGGCAGGTTATATGTCAACCTTTATAGGCTATGAGGTGATTAGCCCTGCTGCTAACTTTAACTACTCTACTTCCTATTTATTCACTAACGGCCCTTTCGAGAATGCAGGTTTTAAAGCAACCTATACATTCTCGGATAAGGTAAGTTTAATGGCGGGTATTTTTAACGATGGATGGAATGTTTACCAATCAGGCGGAAAGGTAAACACTTTTGGCGCACAGTTAACAGTTACCCCGGTAAAAAACTGGACAGCCTATATCAACCTGGCGACAGGCCCTCAATCCGGAACAGAAATAGACCTTACTACTGCCTGGCAAATTACAACTGCTTTTAAACTGGGCTTAAACGCCGCTGATTTTACCGCGCCAACCGGTATGTCGGGAGGTTTTTCGGGAGTTGCTTTATACCCACAGCTGGTCGTATCAAAAGTGGTTACTTTAGGGCTTAGAGGTGAGTATTTCACCACAAAATCAGGAACCTGGACAACAATGGCAGGGCCAAACCCGGGTGATTCCGTTACCGGTTTAACAGCAACAGCTAATATAAAGGCAGGTCCTTTAACTTTAATCCCTGAGATCAGGTTTGACAATAGTTCAAAAAATACGATGTTTACAGATGGCGCCGGTACAGCTACAGGTTCTGCATCACAATTTGTACTTGCTGCTGTTTACGCTTTTTAAGTGAATACCTTTACTGATACAATTTGAAGTAAAGAATTAAGATAAACACGAATGCCTTATAATTAATTATTGTTTGTTAATTATAATTTAGTTTGATTGATTTCGTGTAAAAAAGGGGGTGTTCGCATCCCCTTTTATAGGTTTTTGGGAATTGGTTGATTAGGTGAGTGGTTGATTAAGTTGATTAGGTTTGTAAATAAGAAGTTTAGTGAAAGGCATATATGATGTTTTAACCAAATCAACTTAATCTAACTCAATCAACCTTAAACTAAATAAAATGACTGAAGAAGAAAAAATTAAGGAACAATCGGTTGAGCATTTTCTCGACCTGATCAAACGTTCGAGACGGGGTAAGTTTAAGATATACATTGGCATGAGCGCCGGTGTAGGTAAAACCTACCGTATGCTGAAAGAGGCCCGTACCTTATTGCGTAACGGCATCGACGTAAAGGTTGGGTATGTTGAAACCCATAAACGTAAGGAAACGGAGGCATTGATTGATGGTTTGCCGGTAATTCCGCGCCGCAAGCTTTTTTACAAAGGCAAGGAGCTGGAAGAAATGGACCTGAATGCCATTATTAACCTGCGGCCCGAAGTGGTTATTGTTGATGAACTGGCGCATTCAAATATTGAAGGCAGCAAAAACGAGAAACGCTGGCAGGACGTAGTGGATATATTGAATGCCGGGATCAATGTGATCAGCGCGGTAAATATCCAGCATATTGAAAGCCTGAATGAAGAGGTGGAGAAAATAACCGGTGCTGCGATCAACGAGCGTATTCCCGATAAGGTTTTGCAGATGGCAGACGAAGTGGTAAATATTGACCTCACTGCCGATGAACTGGTTGACCGTTTAAAGCAAGGGAAAATATATGATGAACAGAAGATACAGCAGGCATTAAATAATTTTTTTCAGGCCGAAAGAATTCTGCAGTTGCGTGAGCTGGCGCTCAGGGAAGTTGCCAACGCCGTTGAACGGAAAATTGATATCGAGGTGCCGAAAAATATAAAAGTGCGCCCCGAATTATTTTTAGCCTGCATCAGCACTAACGAGGCGTCGGCAAAAATAATCATCAGGAAAACGGCCCGGCTGGCTTCGTATTACCGCTCAAAATGGTATTTGCTTTACGTGCAAACCTCCAATGAAAGCAGTGATAAAATAAACCTGGCCTCGCAGCGGCACCTGATCAATAACTTCAAACTGGCTACACAATTGGGTGGGGAGGTGCTGAAAGTAAAAAACAATAATGTAGCCAAAACAATTTGGGAAACAGCCGAAAAATACGACATTACAACTATTTGCCTCGGAAAGCCCCATTTTAAATTTTACCAGCTGGTTATGAAAACTGCGGTATTCACCCAATTATTAAATAAAATGTCACAAACCCACATTGACCTTGTAATACTATCATAATGACTATTAAAAATAAACTTCGTGTCGGTATCAGTTTTTTGTTTCTGCTGGCAATTATTTGCTGCGGCTTGTCTATTTTCTATGTGAGCAGGCTGTCGGAGGATGAGAAAAATATCCTAAAGGATAACTACGTGTCTGTGCAATACATGAAAAATATTTGCGTGGCTGTTGATGCAAGCCATGGTGCGCTTAACGGGCAACAAATCAAAGTAATAGAAGAAAATCTTTCGGCTGAGGAGCATGATATTACCGAACCGGGAGAAGGGCAACTCACCGACTCATTAAGGTCCAAATTTGAGATGCTTAAAAGGATTGACAGCAACGCTTCAAATGCTGC
This sequence comes from Sphingobacteriales bacterium, assembly GCA_044448725.1. Classification (GTDB taxonomy): domain Bacteria; phylum Bacteroidota; class Bacteroidia; order Sphingobacteriales; family Sphingobacteriaceae; genus Mucilaginibacter. The sequence goes on from JBIOHE010000341.1 coordinate 2,818, forward strand.
AGAATTGCATGCAGCAATAAGGAAACTGTCTTATGGCATAATGCAACTAAATATGACCGCAATTGAACACAAGTATGCCGCTGCAACTGACACCGCTAACAGTGATACGGTTATACTGGCTTTTGTGGGATCGTTTCTTTTCCTTGTTGCATTTAGTTTTGTTGTGAATTTTCCGGGCTACATCGCAAACCCGATAAAAGAATTAACAGAACGCATAAAAGAAGTATCGAACCGTAATTACCAGCAGCAGCTTAATTTTAAATCGAATGACGAATTTGGCGAACTGGGCCAGGCTTTTAACACCATGACAAAAAAGCTTGATGAATATGAGCATAGCAACCTCGCGAGCATTTTATTTGAAAAACGGCGCATCGAAACCATCATCAATTCCATGCACGACGCCATCATCGGGCTTGATGAAAAATCATTCATCATTTTTGCAAACGAGGTGGCAAGTACCCTTATAGGCCTGCCGGAGCAAAGCCTTACGGGTAAATATGCTCCGGATATTGCTCTGGAAAATGACCTGTTACGGAACCTGCTGGTGAATGATGAGCATAAAATGAAGATATATGCAGACAACCGCGAAAGCTACTATAACAAGGAAGTATTAGCTGTAACCAGTAAAGATAAGGTTATCGGCAAAGTGATTATTTTGAAGAATATTACAGAATTTCAGCAATTGGATGAGGCAAAGACCAATTTTATAGCTACCATATCACATGAATTAAAAACACCGATCTCGTCTATTAAAATGAGCCTCAAATTACTGGAAGATAAACGGATTGGCGATATGAATACTGAACAAACACAATTGCTGGAGAATATTGATGAAGATGCCCGCAGGCTGCTGCAGATCACCGGCGAATTATTGGATATGGCGCAGGTGGAAACAGGCAAGCTGCAACTTAATTTTGGTAAAACGCATCCGAAAAATATCGTGGATTATGCCGTAAAAGCCTTGAAAACAACCGCCGAACAAAAGCAGGTAAGCATAAATGTACATTGCGATGAAGACCTTCCGGATGTAAAAGCCGACCTCGATAAAACAACCTGGGTTTTGATCAACCTGTTGTCAAATGCGGTAAAATACAGCCACGAAAAATCGGTGGTTGATCTGGTAGTAAAACAATATAAAGCAGATGAAATAGAGTTTTCTGTGCAGGACCATGGCCGGGGTATAGACCAAAAGTATTTATCGCGGATATTCGAAAGATATTTCAAAGTCCCCGGCGCTACTTTCGACCAAACAGGTACCGGTTTGGGACTGGCGATAGCCAAAGACTTTATTGAGGCCCAGGCTGGTAAAATTGGCGTTGAAAGTGAACTGGGCGAAGGCAGCAGGTTTTATTTTACCTTAAAAAGGTTTGGAAACTGAGGGAGGTTAAAGGGGAAAGGTTAAAGGCGAATGGAGCTCTCTTCTTTCATCAACTCTTAACTTTTGAAGTTTTAGGGTGTGACCTTTAACTGGTACTCTTTTATCAATGCACCGGCAGGTAACCGTAAAAGTTGGCTGAATTTCCTGATCATCGTAAGGGACAAGGGTTGTTTATAATTTAATACTTTGCTCACAGTGCCTTTGTCGCCATAAACTGTCGCAAGGTCAGCGGCTTTGTACCCGAAATCTTCCATCCGGATTTTGATCATTTCAATGGGGTCAACTTCCGGGAAAGTCAATATTGATTTTTCATACTCAACAATGAGATGAACTAATAACATTTTTTCCTTATGCTCTTCAGTGCCTTTTTTTGCATATTTTACTTCTTCATATCTGCCTATAACCGCGTTATATTCTTCTTTGGTTTCAATTAAAAACCATTGTGGCTTTGTGTTCATACCTTTTTATTTAATGTATAAAAAAAAA
>JBIOHE010000342.1:0-4637 GCA_044448725.1 Sphingobacteriales bacterium
ATTATCCCTTGTTCTATGGGTACCCTGGGAAGGATTGCAGGCGGGATCTCCGACGACCTGATCTCCCGCGCTGCCGATGTGATATTAAAAGAACGCCGCAAGCTGATACTGGTAGCCAGGGATATGCCATTTAACCTGATCCATATCCGCAACATGCAAACTATTACCGAAGCAGGCGGGATCGTCTGTCCGGCCATACCGTCCTTTTACAGCAAGCCGCAAACTATTGAGGAACTGGCCCTGACGGTTGTTAACCGGGTTATTGATTTGGCGGGCCTGGAGAATGACAGCTACAGGTGGAACGAAAATACCGGCGCATAAATAAAAAACAATTGCTCAAGATAGCGTACCACCCCGTTTATGTTCATCCCTTATCAGCCGGGCACAGGTTCCCGATGCTAAAATATGAACTGATCCCAGCCCAGCTTTTACATGAGGGAATGATCGTACCTGAAAATATATTTTCACCGGGCAACCTGGCAGAAGAAATTATTTTGTGGACACATGATAAAGAATATTGGGAACAATTGCGCAACCTTACATTAGCTCCAAAAGAACAACGCCGTACAGGCTTCCCACTATCGGCGGTATTGGTGGAGCGTGAAACGCGGATAGCACAAGGTACTATTGAGGCATGCCATTTTGCAATCAAGCATGGAGTAGCATTTAATGTCGCCGGTGGCACCCACCACGCGGGCAGCAATTGGGGAGAGGGTTTCTGTTTATTAAATGATCAGGCAATTGCAGCTAATTATTTGTTGCATAAAGCATTATCCACATCTGTCTTAATCATTGATTTAGATGTTCACCAGGGCAATGGTACAGCGGAACTATTTAAAAACAAGCCAAAGGTGTTTACATTTTCTATGCATGGTGCTAATAATTTCCCTTTCCGCAAAGAAAGATCCGACCTGGATATCCCTTTGCCCGACGGAACCGCGGATGAAAAGTATTTACATCTGCTAAAAACTACCTTGCCTGAATTAATCAATCAGCAAAAGCCCGATTTTATATTTTATCTGGCAGGTGTGGATGTTTTAGCCTCAGATAAACTTGGAAAAATGGCTTTAAGCAAAAATGGATGTAAAGAACGTGATCTGTTTGTGTTTGAACAATGTATATCCAATAAAATACCAGTGCAGGTAAGCATGGGAGGGGGCTACTCACCGGATATTAAGGATATTGTAAAAGCGCATTGCAATACCTTTAGGGTGGCTAATGAATTGTACTTTTAATATCAAAATTGGATATCAAGAGTAAAGAGTAAAGAGCCAGGAATCAAGATAAAAAAATAAAAAACCGTGAAAGGCACCGGGTAATAAACTTGCCTTACAATTTTCGATCTTTTGTCCTGATTCCTGGCTCTTGATTCTTGATTCTATTTGTCAGTCCTTCGCCATTATTAATACCGTTTTATCCCGGTGCTTTTTGCTTATAAACTGAAAACGGAAGAAAAGCAATATGGAGGAAGCCATTAATCCCAATACCAATCCATACCAAACGCCTTTAACGCCCAAATGCAATTTTATACCCAATAAATAACCAACCGGTAAACCTATAACCCAGTAGGCCAAAAAGGTGATTACGGTTGGGATATTCACATCGCCCATGCCGCGCAAAATCCCGAGGCCCACCACCTGGGTACCGTCAAATAATTGAAAGAAGGCGGCGATAATAAGTAACTGTGCAGCAATACCTATAACCATTTTATCTGAAGTATAAATCCATGGTAACTGGTGATTAAACAAGGTAAATATGACTGCTGTGACACACATGAATGCCAATACGATATGATAGTTTGATATGGCCGATTGTCGTAAATTATGGTGATCACTCTGTCCAAAGTAATTTCCCGATTTTATTGCCGCTGCTGCGGACAGGCCGCTTGCCATCATATAAGTAATCGCGGCCAGGCTGATAGCAACCTGGTGGGCGGCCTGCTCATGGTACCCGATAGTACCGATAAGGACGGCTGCTATACTGAACGCGCTTATCTCAAAAGCATACTGTAAAGCTACAGGAGCGCCAATCTTCAAAATTTGCAGTGACCGGGGACGGTCAATATTGGTTAATACGAAACCTTTTAAATACGTTTTAAAATTTGCTGACCTGAATACATATATTCCCATAACTATCGCCATAATGCAACGGTCAATCAAGGTACTGTAGCCAACACCTTTTACGCCCATGGGACTGATGCCAAACAAACCCTTTACAAAAATTACACCGAGGCAAACATTCAGAACATTTCCCCAAATAGAAATCATCATTGCCTGTTTGGTAAAGCCAAGCCCTTCGGCAAATTGTTTAAAAGTATTAAATACCAGCATAGGGATTACTGAAAGGCCAAGCAACACTAAAAAAGGTTTTGCCTGGCGTACAACGGCAGGGGTTTGCCCCAGGTGATCCAACAAAAATACAGCGACAAACCAGGTAATCACGAAAAGAGCTATACCGCTGAGGATATTTATAAATAAGCTGTTTGAAAGCAACTGGCCGCATTCAAGGTAGTTTTTACGTCCGTTATGCTGTGCAATCAATGGCGTACTGCCATAAGAGATCCCAATCCCGATCACCAGCATAATAGAAAAAATACCACTCGCCAGCGAAACCGCTGCCAGCGAAACCGTCCCAGCAAAATGTCCGACGATAATGGTATCTGAAGTTTGAACCAACGTATGCCCCAATTGCGAGATCACAACCGGGATGGCCAGGTTGAGATTAGCATGATAATGGTGCTTATATTTATGGTAGATGGTCTTCATTTCCTGTAAAGAGTGGGGTGAAAGCTAAAAGCTAAAAGCTGAAAGCAAAGACGAAAAAAAGCTTTAGGCTTTTGGCTTGGCGCTTTCAGCTCTAAACCGCTGTATAAAACTCTTCCTTTTCGGTTGTATGTATGCGTATTATGCCTGAAAGTATGAGGTCGACCAGTAGTTTTTGTGCGCGTTTACGGCCAATTTTCAGCAGTTCGCAGCATTCTGTCACTGTTATCCGGGCTGTTTTTTCAAGGTGTTCCAAAATCGCTTTCTCTTTAGACGAATATTCAATTAAAACGCCTTCATTCCCGGCAGAGCGTTTAAGCACATCAACCACAATTTTACTCGCCAATATACTTTTATCCCTTACCCTTACATAAACCCACCATTTGCCGTCTTCGGCAAGGGCGAAATGCGGTTTGGCGGTACTTTCGGGGGTGTCAACAACCAATACCAGTTTATCATCCACATAAACCTCTTCAAATACAGGTTCCAGGGCCGGCCTGGCATAAAGATGGGCCGCTTTTGTTATCATATACCGCTCTTCATCCTCTGATTTTACGCCTTTTATAGTACCATCATCTGCAACGCCGATCAGCAAACGTCCGCCCTTGTTATTGGCGAACGAGACCATCGTCCTTGCAATCTTTCCGCAGTTGGTAATGGTTTTCTTAAAGTCGAGTGTTACGCCTTCGCCCTCAAAAATCAGCTTTTTCACATTCATAAAATTATTCCTCTTTTTTAAGCGGCTGGTAAGGCTTAAATTTTTCCATCCATCCGCCAGTTGGCGGACGGGTAATTTGTGTAAATCCAAACTGACTGTATAAACCATGAGCATCGGCAGTGGCCAGCGACCAACGCCGCAAACCTTGCAATTCCGGGTGTTGGGTGATGGTTTGCATCAGCCATTTTGCCAGGCCCAGGCCTCTGTAACCAGGCAGGATAAACACATCGCAAATATAAGCAAAAGTAGCTTTATCGGTAATAGCCCTCGCCAGCCCAATCTGCGTATTTTGCTGATAAACCCCAAAACAAAGCGAGTTTTCTATAGCTTTTTTTAGCTTCTCAACCGGGATGCCTTTTGCCCAGTAGGATTCCTCATTCAGATATTTATAAATCAGATCAAAATCAAGCAGACTTTGATCTGTTGAAATACAAAACCCTTTATTGATGAAGGCACTGTCATTCATAATGATGTGCATATTATCGCGTGTAGTTATTAAACTTCCAATTCATTTGCATCAGCCATGAAATTCAAATTGCGCATATAAATTTTGCTCAATACAGTGACGCATAGCTGCTCATTTTCGTCATAAATTTTTACATGAAAAGTCCTTCTGAACTTCCCGGTAGTATTTAAAACTTCTTCGCAATGTTCCACTTCCTTATCGCTTATGCTGATTTTAAAATGCATATTGGTTTTGGAAGGTTTATGATAGCGGATAGCCAGCGAATGCGACCATGTCCGCAATTTATACCCTTTATGCGTAAAAATATTAAAAAAAAGTAAAGGGTAAAACGGATCCGCCGCGGCAAATAAAGTGCCGCCAAATATGGCATTATTAAAATTTTTATTAAGAAAACTCTTGATGACCTTTACCTCAACGCCGCGAAACCCCTTATCAAACTTAACCACACGAATGCGCTGAAAGAGCAGGGGAGGGTAGAAGTTAATAACCCATTTCAGTACACGTTCGGAAACTAACATATTGGCTAAATATCAGAAAATTTCCCCGGAAAATTAACATTTGAAATTCAAATTGTGGCGAAAATTAAAGTTGGAATGATAAAAATGGTGGCTGTCATGGTGATCTCCATCAAAAAAAAGAGGTGTCATGGTGAGGCACTCGAACCATGTGCGCAAAGGCCTGTACGCTATGC
>JBIOHE010000343.1:0-4633 GCA_044448725.1 Sphingobacteriales bacterium
ACAATTAAAATCGTTTAATCTTAAAACTATGAACTATTCTACATTAAAGAAAACAGTCGTCTTATCATTTGTTTCCTTGATGGCAGTTGGGATGGCAAGCGCACAAACAACTACCACTGATTCATCGAAAACGTCTGGAACTGCTACAGCCAAGTTATTTGGCGGTGCAGCACAGTACAACACCTGGAGTGTTGGCGTAAATCTCGGTGTTACGGCACCTTCAAACTTTACTGGTGGTGTTAATCCTTTCACCAACAGCACTCCCAATTTCGGCTATGGCGTTTCTGTAAAAGATCAGCTTGGCGCGTCGTTTGGTTTACAATTTGATTTCCATGGCGGCAAATTACAAGGTACAAACAAAAACAGTACTAACAGACTTGATGTACCTTTAACAACCGACCAGGCTACCGGTAAGAAGTTTCAAGGGTTTTCAACTGTGTTCTTTTCCGAAAGCTTGGGTGGAGTTGTGAATTTTGGTAATATCAGTTTCCTGCACCGTCAAAATGCGATTAATTTTTACGGATCGGCTGGCGTTGGTTTGATGGAATATGAACCTACCCCTATTGATGCTCTCGGAAATCCAACCCCATGGGGTAAATACGCTAACGAATTGTTTATACCGGTTGGCGTAGGCGTTAAATTCAAATTATCAGATCAGTTAGACCTTAACTTAGGCTATACTGAAAACTTTATGGATGGCTACAACCTGTCAGGTGTACACGCCGGATATCCTACTGATAATAAATATTCTTATGGCTATGCTGGTTTGGAATACACTTTTGGTTCAAAATCAAAACCAAGTTTAGAGTGGGCTAACCCTGTAGCAATGATGTATGATGAATTGTACGATGCAGCATTACGTCAGGAAGTTGAAGCTTTAAAAGGCCGTGTTGCAAATGTGGAAACTGCAGTTAACGACCTGAAGAAAGATTCTGACGGTGACGGTGTTGCTGACCAGTTCGACAAATGCCCTAACACTCCTGCAGGTACTGTAGTTGACGGTTCAGGCTGTCCAATTGTATTCCCTAAAGTTGATACTTCTTTATTCGTTAAGAAAACTGATATGGCTGGAATGGGTGCACCAAAAACAGCATACTCAAACATTCAGTTTGAATTTGACAGTTCAGTATTGAAAACTTCATCATACCCGGTATTAGATGCTACCTCTGCCGATTTAAGGGCAACCGGTTCATCTGCTGAACTTGATGGCTATGCTTCATCTGAAGGTACTGCTGCTCATAACTTACGTTTATCGAAAGACCGTGCTAACTCAGTAAAAACTTACTTAGTTAACTCTGGTGTTCCTGCTAAAAAATTAAAAGTAAAAGGCTTCGGCGAAACTCATCCGATTGCTGATAACTCAACTGATGCAGGACGTATATTAAACCGTCGTGTTGAATTCAAGAAACACTAATCGGCAATAACAAAATTGTTAAAGGCTCTCCGGTTACCGGGGAGCCTTTTTTATATTAATGAAAAAGCTGAAAGCTTAAAGCAGAAAGTCCAAAGCTTTTTTTTGCTTTAAGCTTTCGGCTTTTTGCTTTAAGTTTTGCGCTTTAAGCTTTCTGCTTATATTTGTATATGTATTTCTTCCGGAAAAAAGATCCCAACAGGCCCACCAGTTTTAACCTTAAGGTGATGCATATAATAAATGCCATTGCCATAACTATTTTTTTATTGGCTATTATCTGGAAACTGATCGAATGGTTTTTTTTGAAGAAAATATGAACGTTTTTAACAAACAATCCTAATGAAAAAAATAATTAATACACCCAATGCCCCGGAGCCAATTGGCCCGTATAGCCAGGCTGTAATGGCCGGAAGCTTCTTATTTCTATCCGGGCAGGTTGCGATAAATCCATCAAACGGCGAATTGGTATTGGATGATATTAAAACCGAAACCAAACAGGTTATGGAAAATATCAAAGCAGTTTTGATTGAAGCAGGTGTTGATTTTAGCAATATTGTTAAAACCAGCATTTTTTTAAAAGATATGCAGAACTTTGCACAGGTAAATGAAGTTTACGGCGCTTATTTTACCGACCAGTTTCCGGCCCGCGAAACTGTGCAAGTTGCAGGCCTGCCCAAAAATGTTAATGTGGAGATCTCGGTTACCGCTTTTAAGCCATGATGTTGTCACATCTTCAAATAAATCACTAATTCACCCATTCACTAATTGAACAGCCAGGTATTTCAAACCCCGATTGAATATTTAAAAGGCGTTGGCCTTAGCCGTGCTGAAGTTCTTAAAAAAGAACTGCAAATATTCAATTTTGAAGACCTGCTGCGTCATTTTCCATATAAATATATAGACCGTACGCGGTTTTATAAAATAAAAGACATCCAGCCCGATATGCCCTACGTGCAGGTACTTGCACGGCTTACCCATGTAGAAATATTGGGCGAAAAGCATACCCGCCGCTTGGTTGCGCAGGCAATTGATGATACGGGCGTAATTGAGCTGGTATGGTTCCAGGGGATAAAATGGGTTGAAAAAACACTCATCATAGGAAAAGCATATATTCTTTTTGGGAAACCGGGTTTTTTCAACGGGAAGGCCCAGATGGCACATCCCGAAATGGAACCCTATTCAACCGGGGCCATTCAGCGCACGGGTAATTTAACACTTCAGCCTGCGTATAACTCTACCGAAAAACTAAAGCAGTTTTCGTTAGACAGCAAAGGCCTGCAAAAGCTCATTGCCGTATTATTAGAACAGCAGCTAAAAGAAATCCATGAAAACCTGCCTTTATATATTATTAACCGCTTTAAACTGATTGGCCGGGCCGGGGCCTACCGGAATATCCATTTTCCGCAGGATGCTGCCAAACTGAATGAAGCTACACAGCGCTTGAAATTTGAAGAACTGTTTTTTTTGCAGCTGAAACTGTTGAAAAATAAACTGCTGCGTACCCAAAAGTTTAAAGGAAATATATTTGGAACGGTCGGGCGCTATTTTAATGAATTTTATGAGCATAAACTGCCCTTTGCACTTACAAATTCGCAGAAAAAGGTTTTAAAGGAGATAAGGCAGGACACACAGCGAGGTGTTCAAATGAACAGACTGCTGCAGGGCGATGTTGGCAGCGGTAAAACGGTGGTCGCCCTGATGAGCATGCTGATTGCGATTGACAATGGCTTTCAGACCTGTATCATGGCACCTACGGAGATACTGGCCAATCAGCATTACCAAACCATAAAAGAATTGATAGGCGATGATTTCATTGAAGTGGCTTTGCTGACAGGTTCAACCAAAGCTAAAGCCCGGAAAGTTTTGCATGAGAAACTTGAAAACGGTGATCTTAAAATTCTGATAGGCACACATGCGCTTATTGAAGACAAAGTGCAATATAAAAACCTGGGCTTTGTGGTGATTGATGAGCAGCACCGTTTTGGCGTTGAACAAAGGGCAAAGCTCTGGCGCAAAAACAGCATCCCGCCCCATATTCTGGTAATGACGGCCACCCCGATCCCGCGAACGCTGGCGATGACTTTGTATGGCGACCTTGATATTTCTGTGATTGATGAATTACCCGCCGGACGCAAACCCATACAAACGGTGCATTTTTACGAAAACCAGCGTTTGCGGATGTTTGGTTTTATGAAACAGGAAATTGCAAAAGGCCGCCAGGTATATGTGGTTTACCCGCTGATACAGGAAAGCGAAAAGCTGGACCTTAAAAACCTGGAAGAGGGTATTGATGTGATGGCCCATGAGTTTCCTTTGCCAGACTTTAGGATTAGCATTGTACACGGAAAAATGAAACCGGCCGACAAGCAATTTGAAATGAACCGCTTTATAAAAGGCGAAACGCAAATAATGGTGGCGACCACAGTAATTGAGGTGGGTGTAAATATCCCTAATGCCTCGGTAATGATTATTGAAAATGCGGAACGTTTCGGGCTATCGCAATTGCACCAGTTGCGGGGCCGGGTAGGGCGGGGGGCCGAACAATCTTTTTGTATTTTGATGAGCCACCATAAACTAAGTCACGAAGGAAGAATAAGGCTTAATACCATGGTAAAAACCAATAACGGTTTTGAAATTGCCGAAACCGACCTGCAACTCCGCGGGCCTGGAAATATCGACGGCACACAGCAAAGCGGTGTGCTCGATTTAAAAGTAGCCAATATTGTTACCGACCAGGAACTGTTATTAGCAGCCCGCACCTGTGTTGAAGCTATTTTTGAAAAGGACCCGCAATTAGTGCTGCCCGAAAACCAGGTGCTTCATCAGTCACTTAAAGCAAAGGGCGAAGGGTTAAGCTGGGATAAGATATCGTGAAACAGAGATTAGAGGCCGGAGGTTAGAGATTAGTCTAAAATAAAGCCCTGATGTTTCGGTAAAAATAAATATTGAGAAGAAAGCAGTGTTGATTTTTTTAACACGGAGTACACAAGGAAGGCACAGAGAACACAGAGAAATAAGATGAAATCCTTGAGGTTGGAGAGAGAAAAATATATTGAATACTGTCCCAGTGCCTCATCTCCGATTGTCATCCTGAGTCCCAACCAGGGGCAAGCCTGGAAAAAACAGTAATGACGGATGAAGGTGTAAAAGCCGGAAATGTTTGTTAAAAGCTTAATCTTGCAAAAAAACAAGGCAAGCTATAACCCGTATATTTCATTGGGG
>JBIOHE010000344.1:0-4622 GCA_044448725.1 Sphingobacteriales bacterium
GACACAAGGATTTTCAGTCCTTTGCTCTACCGACTGAGCTATGGTACCGTCCGTTTTGGGATTGCAAATGTAGTGTTTTTTTTATTTTACCTTAATTTTTTTTGAAAAAACATTTTAACAGACTGAATCTGAACAAGTAATTTAATTTCCGACTAATAATAACTCAATCAAAGCTCACATAATAAACTTATTCAACCAATATCATTTTGACAATTCAACTTAAAAACTAACTTTGAAAAAATTACTATGCACGCATAATGATTCCACAAATCCTGTTTATCATCATCCTGGCGGCTGCGGTTTACCTGTTCAGCAAAAACGTCGGCAAAATCCGGCGCAATATATTATTGGGAAAGGATACTGACCGTTCCGATAACCCTGCACTCCGCTGGAAAACCATGGCAAAAATAGCCCTGGGTCAAACCAAAATGGTGAAACGGCCGCTTGCTGCGGTGATGCACTTCTTTATTTATGTGGGTTTTATCATCATCAACCTCGAAGTGATGGAGATCCTGCTTGATGGGGTATTAGGCACACACCGGATTTTCTCAGTACCATTAGGCGGTTTGTATGACCTTCTGATCGGCGGGTTTGAAATTCTGGCCATACTGGTGCTTTTAGCCTGCGTTGTTTTCCTGTCAAGGAGAAACATTGCCCGTTTAAAGCGATTCACAGGTGTTGAGATGACCGAATGGCCCCGGTCTGATGCGAACTATATCCTGATCACCGAGATATTGTTAATGACCGCGTTTTTAACCATGAATGCGGCAGACCATAAGTTGCAACTCTTAAACTTCGGGCATTATATAAAAGCGTGCAGTTTTCCCGTAAGTTCATTTATCAACCCTTTATTACCTGACAGCGCCACCTCACTTGAATTTATTGAAAGGTTCTGCTGGTGGTTTCATATTACCGGGATCCTGTTCTTTTTAAATTATGTGCCCTATTCCAAGCATTTCCATATCCTGCTGGCATTTCCTAATACGTATTATTCCAATCTGAAACCCAAAGGGGAGTTTACCAATATGGCTTCGGTAACCAACGAAGTGAAAGCCATGCTCGATCCTTCTTTTGTGCCTGAAAATACCGGCGAACCCGGACGCTTCGGCGCAAAAGATGTAACCGATCTCACCTGGAAAAACCTGATGGAGGCCTATACCTGCACCGAATGCGGCAGGTGTACCTCGGTTTGCCCCGCTAACCAAACGGGTAAATTGCTGTCGCCGCGAAAGATCATGATGGATACCCGCGACCGGATCACCGAAGTGGGCAATAACCGGGACAAGCATGGGAAAGATCACCAGGACGGCAAAACCCTGCTGGACGATTATATCACCCGCGAGGAGCTTTGGGCCTGTACCACCTGCAATGCATGTACCGACGCCTGCCCGGTAAACATCAACCCGCTTGAAATTATTATAGAGATGCGCCAATATATTGTGATGGAAGAATCGCAGGCCCCGGCCAGCCTGAACACCATGTTTGGCAATGTAGAAAACAACGGCGCACCGTGGAAATACAGTAATGCCGACAGGCTGAACTGGAAGGAAGAGTAGCAGGCAGTTTGCAGTTTGCAGTTTGCAGTTTGCAGTTTTTAATGTCGAATAATGAATTTCGAATGTTGAAGTAAAAAAATAAATCAAGAATCGAACATTCAAAGTAAAAATAAATCCGAAATGGAAATTCCGAAATCCGAAATAAAAGTCCCCACCATGGCCGAAATGGCTGCCGAAGGAAAACAACCTGAAATATTGTTTTGGGTAGGATGTGCAGGCAGTTTTGATGAACGGGCGCAAAAAATAACGCGCGATATTTGTAAAATACTCAACCATACGGGCATCAGCTTTGCCGTGCTCGGAACAGAAGAAAGCTGCACCGGCGACCCGGCCAAACGTGCAGGGAACGAGTTTTTGTTCCAGATGCAGGCTATGGCCAATATACAGGTGCTGGATGCCTATCAAATAAAAAAGATAGTTACCGGCTGTCCGCATTGTTTTAATACGCTTAAAAACGAGTATCCGGGATTAGGCGGTAATTATGAGGTGATCCACCACTCAGAACTGATCCAGCAATTGATTGACGAAGGCAAGCTAAAAGCCGAAGGAGGTGAAAGCTTTAAAGGCAAACGCATCACCTATCACGACCCCTGTTATTTGGGCCGCGGCAACAATGTTTATGAAGCGCCGCGAAAAGCACTCGAAATTTTAGATGCCGACCTGGTGGAGATGAAACGCTGCAAATCAAACGGTCTGTGTTGCGGCGCCGGCGGCGGACAAATGTTTAAAGAACCCGAAAAAGGCAAAAAAGAGATCAATGTGGAACGGATGGACGATGTACTGGAGGCAAAAGCCAATGTAGTAGCTGCTGCCTGCCCGTTTTGTATGACAATGCTGAGCGACGGTGTAAAGCTGGCGGATAAAGAACAGGAAATCCAGGTGCTGGATATAGCGGAGATTACCGTTAGGGCGAATGGGTTATAAAGTCACGAATGTTCGAAACGTGTAATTGCAGCTAAATTCCCTCCCCCGGGAGGGGTGTGGCCGGATGCGGGCAAAGGCAGGGAGGGGTTTAGAAGCTTTGCCCGCGAGCAGATAGTCCGCTAACGGATGCACAGGGTAGCACAGTTCGTGAAACCCCTCCCTACTCCGCCGGCTGGCGGAAGGGAATCGCACGTGTCCGCAGCTTTTTATAACCCTTTCGAACACTCAAGGTTATAAACCCTTCCCTTTAAAATAATTTAAAGCTTCTTTCAGGCTGTCCAATCTGTCGGGGTCCATATTTTTAACAGGAATGTTCAATACTGTCGTCATCGAATCAACATCGCCACGGCGGTCATTATAGGTTTGTACTATAATATCGTCAGCGGTTGTCCGTAGCTGCAAAGTGCCGGTGCTGGTATTGCCGAAATAGTCCATATCATTAAACTGGTGCAAATTGAAGGAATAATATTCCTGCTTTCCTTTTGCATAAGTTTTGCGGAGGCGGAAAAAAGAATCGCCTGTTATGGTAATATCCCACTTTTTTAATTTCGCATCGCCTGATGGGTCATACGATGATGACAGGCATTTGTTTGTCCATATAAGCCAATCCTGTTCGTTAAAACTATATTTAAAGCAATAGCTAACCGATACTGCCAAAAAAATAGCTGCAAAAAGAAGCTTTTGTTTTATCTCTGAACGAACCGATCTAAACATGACAACAAAATTAAACCCGAAGTTAATAAAATGCATAGCTTTGCGTATGCAATTTTCAGAAAATTCACGGGTTTGGGTTTACCAGGCAGACAGAAAGCTGACTGACAGAGAAGTACAGCAGATACAAATGCAGCTGGATTATTTTACCGTAGGGTGGACAGCGCATGCCAGCCTGTTAAAAGCAAAATCAGAGATCAGGTATCACCGCTTTTTGATTTTGGTTGTTGACGAAAGCCAGGCAGGCGCCAGCGGCTGCTCTATTGATAAGTCGGTTAACTTTATGAAACAGATAGAGCAGCAGTTTAATATCAACCTGCTCGATCGGTTTAACCTTGCTTATCGCGAAGGTGACGAGGTGCTGTCGGCCCCGCGGCATGATTTTGAGGCTATGCTGAAACAGGGCAGCATCAACACCAATACTATTGTATTTAATAACATGGTGCAAACCTTAAAGGAGCTGGAAACCAAATGGGAAGTACCTTTTAAGGATAGCTGGCATATACAGCTTTTCAGGAATTTGATAAGTGCATGATATTTAGTTAAATTTGTATATGACAACTTTTACTGTAGAGGTAAAAGATAGCGATGCCGAAGTGGTGTTAACTATTTTGAAAAAATTTAAGGCAAAAGTTATACCATTGCCAAAAGAAAATGACATTACTTTGGAAATCGTGGAGGCGATTAAAGGGGTTAGGCTAATGCGGGAAGGTAAAATGAAGCCATTAAGCCTTAAAGATATATAATGGCAGTATAAGCAAACAATACTTATTAAAGCTATTGAAGGAACTTTTCTGATTTGAAATAAAAACCTCTAACAAATTATTTCTATGTATATCATCGACCTAAAATACATCGTCCCTCTCGAAGAGGTTGACAGCCATATAGCGGCCCATGTGAAATACCTTGATAAGTATTATCAGCAAAATATATTTATAGCCTCAGGAAGAAAAGTACCGAGAACGGGGGGCGTTATCATTGCCTTAGCTGATTCTGTTGAGGATTTGGAAGAGATAATTACAGAAGATCCTTTTCATGAACACGAAGTGGCGAAATTTACCATCACAGAATTTGTAGCCTCCCGATATCATCCTGATTTAAAAAATTTACTGGATATTTAGCTGTTTGCTATCGAACAAATAGTGGAGGGTAAATCAAGGAACTGGAAGTATAAATAATCCCCCGTCATCCCGAACTTGTTTCGGGACCTCACGGGACAGGTTACCAAGCGGCAAGTAACCTACAATGCAGGTAGCCGACATATCATTCAGTAAGTTGTCTGTGGGGACACCATAGGTGTTCGGAAGAATTTTGATTGCTGCTAAAATTCCCTCCCTCGGGAGGGGTGCGATGGGTTGTGAAGTGGCAGGGAGGGGTTTAGACGCTAATGCTCACAAACTATGTCTGTTTCCATGAAAAAACGCGGATGCA
>JBIOHE010000345.1:0-4607 GCA_044448725.1 Sphingobacteriales bacterium
ATTCCATATCACGCATCATCCAATCGTTCATATACTCCGGCGACATGGTTTCATCTTCATTATGTGCAGGGCCGTAATAATCGTTATACTTAGGATCAAGCACATCCGAATCAAACCTTTTTCCTCCATTAAAAAACCACCAATGTTCAATGCGGTGTGAGGAAAGGCCGAAGATCAAACCCTGCTTTTTTATTTCGACGGCCAGTTCGCCCACCACATCACGGTGCGGCCCCATATCAAACGCGTTCCATTTGGAAAGAGATGTTTTGTACATAGCGAAACCATCATGATGTTCAGCAACCGGAACCACATATTTGGCCCCGGCCTTTTTAAATAAAGCTACCCATGCAGCAGGGTCAAACTTTTCTGCCTTAAACATTGGGATAAAGTCTATATAGCCAAATTTACATTGCGGCCCGGAAGTTGCAATATGATGTTTGTATTCATCAGAACCCACCAGGTACATCTGCCGCGGGTACCACTCAGAACCAAAGGCAGGCACAGAGTACACTCCCCAGTGAATAAAGATCCCAAACTTAGCATCGCGGAACCAATCGGGTATTTTATATTTTGACAGGGATTCCCAGGTGGCCTGGTATTTTTCCTGGGCTTTTAAGCTGTTATTCAACAAAAAAATCGCCAAACATAATACGATAATAATTTTCGTCGCTTTCATAGGTTGATTGAGTTTTTAGGAATATCCTTCCATCCTTTATACAGATGGTTATCGCACTAATATAAAAATAATTAAATTACATCACCCTTGTAACAAACTTAAATTGCTGATACCTATTGGGTGTTAAAGCAGTGATAAAATGAAGATTTTTAAACATGGATAACAAAGAAACCCGTTTCCTGGAGCTTATGGCCGAAAACAAGGGGATCCTGTTTAAAATATCCAAAGTATATCAGAATGACCCGGAGGACAGGAATGACCTGCAGCAGGAAATGATACTGCAATTATGGCTGGCTTTTGATTCATTCAAAGGCGAAAGCAAATTCAGTTCGTGGATGTACAGGGTGGCGCTAAATACCGCGATCGTATTTTTTAAGAAACTAAAACGCCGGCCCGATAGTGAGCAATTGCCACACAACTTTGATCAGCCGGAAGAGCTATCTGCCACAGGCGAAAAGGAGGCGCAACTGGCTCTGTTTTATAAAGCAGTGCAGCATTTGGATAAAGTGGAAAAGGCCCTGGTGTACCTGTACATGGAAAATCAGCCTTACAACGAAATTGCAGCTGCCCTGGGAATTACGGAAGGAAACGTGCGGGTACGGGTAAACCGGCTAAAAAACAAATTGAAAGAAATAATTAAAAAAATGAATTATGAATATTGATGATTTAAAAGATGCCTGGGGCAAGGATGAGCCAAAGGGCACTAATCTGACTACGACCATTGCTTTTTCAAAAAAATCAGCTTCGCCGGTTGCCCGGATACGGAGAAATATGAAGAGTGAATTTATAGCGGTGCTGGTATCTTATGCATTTTTAATTATGCTAATGTTTTATGGGAACCAATCTGCACATTATTTAAACCTTACTAACCCTGTAATTAACGCCAGCATATTGGTAGTTTTTATCCTTTTTATCCTGAATGGTTTTTATTTCGCGCGGTTTTATGCTTTTTACCATTCATTCAGCCGTTACGATCTGAATTTGCGGGATAGCATCCGAAAAATAGTTTATGAACTGGAACTTAACGTCGAAATATACAAAACGTATAATTTTTGTGTTACGCCGCTGGCTGTGCTGGTAACCTTTATGCTGCTGTGCGGCACAAATGGAATGCACTATTTGCAAAAAGTTTTAAGCACCAGCACTTTTGCATCGCCGTTGAACCTGTTGGTTATATTTTTAGTGATTATAATTTCATTTGCGGTAACATACATTTGTATTAACTATCATATCCGTACCCAATATGGCAAATACATTACTGAACTTAAAAAGATAATGGACGATTTGGGAGACGAAGGGTAATTACCTGCGCGGCGGAGCGCTTATTTCTCATAAAACTCTATAGGCAACCCGTCCGGGTCAGCAAAAAAAGTAAAGCGCTTGCCGGTAAATTCATCTGTCCTTATAGGCTCAACAAAAACCCCCTGTTCTTTGATCCGGGCTGCCGCCTCTTCAATGTCATCTGCTTCAAAAGCTAAATGACGCAAACCTGCAGCTTCGGGCTGGGAAGGCCTTGCGGGAGGATCAGGAAAAGAAAAAAGCTCGATCTGGTATTGGTTTCCAACTTCCAGATCGAGCTTGTATGATTTTCTTTCCGCACGGTAAACTTCACGCAGTATTTTTAAACCGAGGATTTCGCTGTAAAAATGTTTTGATTTTTCATAATCAGAACAAATTATGGCGATGTGGTGTATGCGGTTTAGTTTAAGCATGCTGAGGAACAGCGACTTCTACCTCTGTTATAAAATATTCATCGGCAATTTCACCTTCTTTGAATACACCGTCTGAGATATGCTGACTGATGCCTTTTGCTTTCGGAATATCTTCTCCATCATTTGCCATGGCTTCAAGGTGTAAATGCAAAGCTTCTTTTATTTGCGATACCGTCTCCTCAACCGTTTTACCTGTAGCCACACAGCCCCATACATCTGGCGAAAATGCCGAATAGTTGCCTTTTGACTTTTCTATCACTACAAGATACTTTTCCATTTCACAAATTTAAAGATAAATAAAATCGGGCAAAAAATTTAATTTAGTCCGGCCTGTTTTAAAATACTCTTTTGTGTTCCTCTATCTAAGTCATCGCTCAATTTTCCGGCGACTGTGACAGCGCCCTTTTTAACGGGATGCTTAAATTGCCTGTGGCTACCAGTTTGCCGTGAAAACAGCCAACCATCATCTTCAATTATTTTGATGATTTCTTTTATTTTCACTTTTAACTTAGTATTACGCCTCTAATATTTCATGCAGCACATTGTTGTAAACCATCTTAACATCGGTAATGTGACCAAATGGTTCTTCATCAATGTTTAAAGAGCCGTTGGTTACCAATCCCAATAGACTAAAATCAACTTCGCTGGTGGCCATCATTTCAATAAAACGCTCGTTATCATCCAGGGAAACGCTAACCACTACCCTGCCCTGCGCTTCACCGAAAAGGAAAGCATCTTTGCGGATAGATTCGTCTGTTTCAATTTCAAAACCAAAATCATTTGGTAAAGAAGACTCGACGAGTGTTATGTACAAACCACCGTCCGAAACATCGTGGGCAGATTGTATTACTTTATGTTTGATCAGCTGTTTTACCACCTGGTGCATAGCATATTCCGAGTCCAGGTCAAAAAATGGGGCCGGTGCTGTCAAAATTTTATGGTACGAAGCAAGATATTGCGAAGAAGCAATATCATTAACCGATGCGCCAATTAAATAGATGATATCCCCGGGCTTTTTAAAATCAAGGGTCATAAAATTGCTAAGATCGTCCATTACACCCAGCATACCTATTGTTGGTGTCGGGAATACCGGGCCTTCATCTGATGATTGATTATAAAAGCTAACATTACCGCCTGTAACAGGGGTTTCAAACTTGCGGCAAGCTTCAGACATGCCTTTTATTGCACCCACAAATTGCCAGTAAACCTCTGGCTTATAGGGGTTGCCAAAATTAAGGCAATTGGTGATAGCCACAGGCTCGCCGCCTGCGCAGGTGATGTTACGCGCTGCTTCAGCAACCGCTATTGCCGTTCCCTTTTGCGGATCGGCATAAACATAGCGCGAATTACAGTCAACCGTTATCACGATAGCTTTATCCGTTTCTTTAACCGCAACAACGGCCGCATCGCTTGGGCGGTTGGTCGTCATGGTTGAAGTACCGATCATAGAATCGTACTGGTCGGTAACCCATCTTTTTGACGCAATGTTGGGGTGTCCGATCAAATGTTCGGCAACAGCTAAAAGATCTTCAGGTTCTTCAACATTGTTAATATTAAACGCCTGATTCAACCTGTAATAAGCCGGCTCGCGGTATTCGCGCTCGTAAACCGGGGCGCCGCCGCCCAAAACAAGGTCGTCAGCAGGCACATCGGCAACCAGTTCGCCATTCATATAATATTCCAGGCGTTTGGTATCGGTAACTTCACCTATGATAGCGCAGTTTAAATCCCATTTATCAAAAACGGCCTCAACTTCTTTTTCCCTGCCTTTATAAACCACAATCAGCATCCGTTCCTGTGATTCGGACAGTAAAATTTCATAAGGTTTCATGTGCTCCTGGCGGGTAGGGACTTTGTCGAGCCATATTTTCATACCATGCTCACCTTTGGCCGACATTTCTGAATTTGAGCAGATAATCCCGGCAGCACCCATGTCCTGCATACCCACCACAGCGCCTGTTTTTATAACTTCCAAACTTGCTTCGAGCAATAGTTTTTCCTGGAAAGGGTCGCCTACCTGCACCGCCGGAAGGTCGTTAACAGAATCTTCGGTAATATCTTTTGACGCAAATGCCGCGCCGTGAATGCCGTCCTTACCGGTTGCTGAACCTACGATGTAAACCGGATTCCCCACACCATAAGACGTAGCCGACACAGTGTCACCAGCCTTTACAATACCGGCTGAAAAAGCATTAACCAGCGGGTTAACATTATAACAC
>JBIOHE010000346.1:0-4601 GCA_044448725.1 Sphingobacteriales bacterium
AAAATTAGCTAAATAAACAATTTATGTAACAACGAAAAAATAACAGTAATGTTTATAATTTCACTGTTAATGAATACGAAAGTACTAAATTATTTATAAAGAGATTTGTGCGGAAACATACAATTGTATCGCCGGTTTTTGGCTTTTTTACTATTTTTGGGATATTGTATAAATTAATAATGGCGATTTTCAGAGAGACAGAATACGGGCAGGCAGCAGATACAACTACCGGACAGGAGCAAAAACTACAGGCCTTGCTGTTATATCTTTCCGGGCATTCTCCATTTTACAAAGAGTTGTTTGCCAGGTATGCGATAGATATTGCTGAAATAAAAACGCTTTCGGACCTTTCGCTGATACCCACAACAAATAAGGATGACCTTCAAAGGCGAAACGATGATTTTTTGTGCGTGCCGCATGAAAAGGTAGTTGAATATACATCAACCTCGGGTACGCTGGGCAGCCCGGTCACAATAGCCCTGACAGGGAATGACCTCGACCGGCTGGCATTTAATGAATATAATTCTTTTTTATGCGCTGATGGTTCGGCAAATGATACTTACCAGCTGATGCTGACCCTCGACAGGCAGTTTATGGCTGGTATTGCCTATTACACAGGGATACGCAGGCTCGGGGCAGGCATTATTCGTTTAGGTCCCGGCGTGCCTGCCCTCCAATGGGAGACCATCCAGCGACTAAAGCCAACTGCTATTGTTGCCGTTCCGTCTTTTATCCTTAAATTAATTCAATTTGCAAAAGAGGCGGGCATCAACGTAAACGATACTTCCGTAAAAAAAGCGATTTGCATCGGCGAAAATATCCGCAATACCGATTTTTCGCTGAATATTTTAGGAAAAAAGATAACCGAAGCCTGGAATATTAAATTATACTCCACTTATGCCTCTACCGAAATGCAAACCGCATTCACCGAATGTGCCGAGGGGCGGGGCGGGCATTATCAGCCTGAACTGCTTATTGTTGAACTGCTGGATGAAAACGACCAGCCCGTTGGGCCGGGTATGCCGGGCGAAGTAACCATTACTACCCTTGGGGTTGAAGGTATGCCTTTGCTGCGTTACAAAACAGGTGATATCTGCATGTATGATGATGAACCCTGTGCCTGCGGTAAAACAAGTTTGCGTTTATCGCCAATTATGGGCCGGAAAAAGCAAATGATCAAATTTAAAGGCACTACACTTTATCCGCCGGCATTATTTGACCTCTTAACTGAACGGGAAGAAATTCTGGATTTTGTTATCGAAGTTTATTCCAATGAAATCGGGCTCGACCAGGTATTGCTTTACCTGCTGCCTATAGAAGAGAGTGAAGAATGCGATCACAGGATCAGGGCATATCTGCAGGCCAGGTTGCGTGTAAGCCCTCATATTAAATATTTGAACGCCGAAGAAATGCAAAAGAAGCAATTTGTAGAAACCAGCAGAAAACCTTTAAAGTTTATCGACAGGAGGGCATAAAACTTACACCCCAATTTTTAATGCTCATTTTGCGTATATTTTATACATTTACCCCTATATTTATTACACCTGAAACAAATAATTTTTGCCCATGATACTTGTTGGACAAAGTACGCTCACTTTAGATGAATTTTTTGAACTCCTTTTTAAACAAAAAGAAATCGGCTTAGAGGAATCAGCTTTAAAAAAGGTGGAAGTCAACTTTAATTTCCTTAAAAGATTTTCTTCCAATAAACTGATTTATGGAATAAATACCGGTTTTGGGCCAATGGCCCAATACAAGGTAAACGAAGAAAATATTTTGCAGTTGCAGTATAACCTTATCCGCAGCCACTCATCGGGCAGCGGTAAACTTATGCCGGCTGTGTTAATAAAGGCTTTGATGATTGCCCGTTTAAACAGTTTTATGCTGGCCTATTCGGGCGTACATCCCGAGGTGGTTGAACTGCTGAAAAACCTGATCAATAACAATATTAACCCCTGCATTTACGAGCACGGTGGCGTTGGCGCCAGCGGCGACCTCGTGCAGTTAGCACACCTTGCATTGGTGTTAATTGGTGAAGGGGAAGTTTTATTTGAAGACAAGATCTATCCCACTATCGAAATATTTAACAGGTTCGGGATTAAACCGCTTGCTATCCACATCCGCGAGGGCCTTGCAATCTTAAACGGCACCTCGGCAATGACAGGGATCGGTCTGATCAATATTATTCATGCCCGGAAGCTTTTAACCTGGTCCGTTTTGTTTTCGGCCATAATTAATGAGATTGTCGGCGCTTTTGACGACCATTATTCACTCGAATTAAATATCGTAAAACGTCATGAAGGACAAAACAAAATTGCAGCAATGATGCGTGATGTTTTGTCGGACAGCCACATGATCCGCGATCGTTCGGAACATTTGTATAACCCCGATAATCTTGATCAGGAGGTTTTCGAAGATAAGGTTCAGGAATATTATTCGCTGCGATGTGTTACCCAGGTTTTAGGGCCAATTTATGATACTATCCGCCAGGCTGAGAATGTATTGGTAAATGAACTCAACTCGGTGAATGATAACCCGGTGATCGACCACGAAAATCAGAATATTTTCCACGGCGGTAATTTCCATGGCGATTATGTTTCGCTCGAAATGGATAAACTGAAAATAGCGATCACCAAATTATCCATGCTATCGGAAAGGCAGTTAAATTATCTGCTCAATAACAAGCTCAACCAAAAATTCCCGCCATTTGTAAATCTTGGTGTATTAGGGCTTAATTTCGGTATGCAGGGCATGCAGTTCACTGCTACGTCAACGGTTGCCGAAAATCAGACCTTATCGTTCCCGATGTATGTTCACAGTATCCCGAACAATAACGATAACCAGGATATTGTAAGCATGGGTTGCAACGCCGCGCTGATGACCAAACGCGTGATAGACAATTCATTTGAAGTGCTTGCAATACATTTGATGACCATACTACAGGCGATTGATTACCTGGAATGCCGTGATCGCCTGTCGAAAATATCCGGGTCATTATATGATGAAGCAAGGGCTATATTTCCTAAATTCATTGAAGATCAGCCAAAATATAAAGATTTGGCAAGGGTTAAAGAATTTTTAGAAAATTCAGATCATATTATCGCTTTCGCTAAATGAGATGAACAGAAACGATGTTTTTGTAGTTGCTGATAACATATTGTCACCGATTGGTAAAACAACTCCCGAAAACTTTTCGCAGTTGAAGCAAGGTGTTTCTGCGGTGAAAAAGCACCATGATTTGAATATATCGGCTCAACCTTTTTATGCATCACTGTTCGCCAAAGGCGAAAGATTCATAAATAATGATCAGCATGGTTATACAAAATTCGAGCAATTGCTTATTGCATCAGTAGCAGATGCTTTAAAGCAAAGTGTAATAGAAGCCGCGGATAGAAAAACAGTGTTTATCCTGTCCTCCACAAAGGGGAATATAGGATTACTGGAAACAGAAAACTTTGACGCTGTATTAAAAGCGAGGATTGCCCTTTCAACATCTGCCAGATTGGTTTCGGATCATTTTGGATTTGTCAACCAGCCGGTTATCGTTTCCAATGCCTGTATTTCGGGCGTGCTTGCCATTATTACAGGCATGCGGCTTTTACGGTCAGGCCATTATGAAAACGCCATTATTGCTGGCGCCGACGTGATGTCGAAATTTATCTTTTCGGGTTTTGAGTCGTTCAATGCACTTAGTCCGCAAATGTGCAAACCTTTTGACCAATTGCGGGATGGATTGAACCTTGGCGAATGTGGCGGAACTATTATTTTGTCGACAAATAGAAAATACGAGCAGCACATAAAAGTTAAAGGCGGCTCGGTAAGCAACGATGCCAACCATATTTCGGGTCCATCGCGTACGGGTAAAGAACTTGGCTATGCGGTTAATAAAGCGATAGAAGATGCGGCGCTTTCAACCGGGGATATAGATTTTATTTCGGCCCATGGAACGGCTACTGTTTATAATGATGAAATGGAGGCCAATGCCCTCAACCTATCGGGATTGCAAGCTGTTCCGGTTAATAGTTTAAAAGGCTATTATGGGCATACATTAGGTGCTGCTGGTTTGATTGAATCGATTATTTCTATCCAATCATTGAAAGAAAATTTAGTTTTGCCTGCTTTAGGATTTAAAGACCCCGGAGTAACCAAGCCATTGAATATTTGCACTGAGCTATTGACCGGTGATTTTAAAAATTGCCTCAAAACAGCTTCGGGCTTTGGCGGTTGTAATGTTGCGGCGGTTTTTGGGAAGTAACGCTGATAGCCTGTGGGGACACAGGCAATGGGAATGAAAAAGGTAAGATTTACGAAGTTTTTAAAACTTCGTAAATCTGTTTTTTTTATCTCCGTCGTCGGTGTCCCCAGCGGCGACTATGGATGATTGCCTGCGAGGGCACAGGCAATGGGGGTGAGAGTACATAGATAAAAAGATAGGCAAAATACCCCGTAGGGGGTAACCCGTTTGTAGTCTGATATAAATGCCTGATGTTTCTCCAAAAATAACGGTTTGCTGATTAGTATGTAAAAAAGGGTAATTTTATGAAGCAAAGGCGCTTTGCAGTAAGACCATTATTTTCATTGAACCGCTAAAATTCATTTTG
>JBIOHE010000347.1:0-4591 GCA_044448725.1 Sphingobacteriales bacterium
AAGGGCTTGCTTTTTGATTAACTCGTAGTCAATCGATTCTTGCTGTTTCATTTTTCTGCGTCTTAAAGTTAAAAATCCTTCTTTGATTTTTAACTGACACAGTTTATTTTACACCCTCGTTTATGTTATCATTTTTTTTACTTTGCTTTTATACTCCTCATGTGAAATGTCCTTATTTTCAATAAACTTCTCTAATTTTTTTGTTTCTTTCTGAATACTGGCATTAAATCGTTCAAATTCTTTCAGGGCTATTTGTTTGCCAACTTCTGCACTAACTTTGCCCGCATCAGTTAATATAGGCTTTTCATTTAACTTAAGAAAATCAATCAGTTTTGTAACCCATGTTGACATAAACATCGGTCTTTTTTCAACGCTTTGTAATTCGGCGAATGATAAGAATTGATCTGAAAGTAGATTTAATCTCTTTATTTCCAATTCAGTCAGGTAATTTTTTGCAACCAAAACATCTTTCTTTGTTATTTCTTGCCCGCTCCAGGTATATAACCCCATGTGATCTTTATAGGCATCAGCACGCTCTGTGATTAATTCAGACGCTGTATGTTGATGTATCGCATAGTGGAACATGTTTTGAACTGTCGCGAAAAACTTTTTAGCTATTTCAGAACTGCTTTCATAATCCATACTTGTAGAGGCAAATATATCCTTGACTTTTTCCCAAAAGTTCTTTTCAGAAACGCGTATTTCTCTTACCCGTTCCTGGAGTTCCTCAAAATAGTTGCCCTTAGTACCTCTTAATTTCGCATCATCTAATACAAATCCTTTTATAAGATATTGCTTTAATTGCTGTGTAGCCCATATTCTAAAATGAGTACCTTGAATTGAATTAACCCTATATCCAATAGAAATAATCATATCAAGATTATAAAAACCAATTTCCCGTTTGACGTTTCTATTTCCCTCTCTTTGAACTACCGAGTTTTTCTCGGTAGTTCCATTTTCTTGTAGTTCCCCCGTTTGATAAATATTTTTTATATGAAGACCAATAGTATCAGTATCCTTCTGAAAAAGATCAGAAATCTGTTTTTGAGAAAGCCAAACACTTTCATTATGTAAATCAACCTCAATCTCGGTACTACCGGATGGTGCTCTATATATTAGGATTTGTCCTTTTTTATCTTCGTTCATTTTGTCAATTCTTTACAGGTTAAATGACCCGCTCATTAGCTAATATCAAATAAAATCTTCCGGCAGTTGTAAATTTACATGTATTAAACAGCAAAGTATATTCGTTTACATAAGCTTGTAAATGTTGAGTTGCTACCCTGTGATAAATCCCGTAACTATTAGTTATAAACCCAAATTCATGATAAAAGTAGCCAAAACTTATTTGATTATTTATGGTCAGGGCTAAAATCAAGTGGAATTAATAATTTAAAACTAACATTTCTGCCTATATTAAATACCCCGACCCGACCCGTGGTGTAATTTACCGGATAGTATTTAAAGCGGCTCATATAATCCATATAAGTGGTATTGAAAAGGTTATTGCAAATGATATAAATTTTGCAAATGGTTTTTCCTTTGGAAACAATATCGCCCCCGGCACCTATATTAACCAGTGTATAACCTTTGGTTGCATCCTTGCTGGCCTCGTACTCGTGAGGTGTTAGCGCCGTATTCAGCCCGCTGTATATAGCATATTGCTCGTAAACTTCATCCTGCTCAAAACAACTCAGTACGCCGGCTTTCAGGTAGGCGTTTTTTATGGTGTTACCCAATTTATTAACAGGGAACTTCAGGTCGGCGGTAATTCGGGCCGGCGGCACAAAGGGCAGGTATTTGGTTGAATCAGGAACATGCTGCAAACCACCCGTTACATAACTAAAGGTGGACTTCAGCTGCACCCAGCTTATTGCAGACGGATGAACGTTAAAAGAAATTTCGCCCCCATACAATTGGGCCTGCCCCTGCGAATATTTGTAAACCGGAGCTGCGCCCAGGCCGGCTGCATTCAGGGAGTTGTTAATAGAATCAGCGCCCATAGTGTTTTTTAACCCCCTGGCATAAATAAAATCACTGATATGGTTGTTAAACAAATCAATTTCAAAATCAATATCCTTTGCATTTACCCCAAAGGCAATATCTTCTTCGAGGCTGGTTTCCGGTTTTAGCGTGGCATCACCTATTTCATACACCACTGTACCATCATGTACACCGTTAGCTGCGCATTCCGCTACGTTTGGCGCCCGCCAGCCTTGTGCTATGTTGGCTTTAACGAATACGCTTTTTGAAAGATCGTAAGTGCCGCCAAAACTAAACGACATACCATTGAAATGGGAGGTGAAACCCTGGAACTCGTGAAAACCGTTTGGCGCATTCGGCACCACAGGGGCCTGGGTTGTTGAATCAACCCAATGATCAATGCCATTAAAGGTCCTTGTATCATACCTGATACCGCCGCTTAAATTAAGTTTTCCAATTCTTTCGTTTGCAATCGCAAAAGCGCCGATCTCAAAAAAATTATAGTTGGGTATCAGCATCAAAGTACCGAGGCTTTGCGATGCCTGGTAAACACCATTTGCACCACCCGAAAAGCTAAATCCTCCCATTTGTGCTGTGATATACCGCAGATCATAGGTGGCAGCATTTGACGAATAATAAATATCAGATGTATTCGGTATAGTAGGATCGTTGTTTTCCTGCCGCTGGTTTTTTTGGTAAGAGAATATCGCTTTGATCCGGCCGTCGCCCATTGCAATACTGTTGTCCCAAACAAATTTGGTATGCCTTATCCTTTGGTTGATCACAAACGGAGTGCAGGAGGTTTGCTCCTGGTGTGTTGGGATCACATAAGTTGGCGCACCCCCATTAAGGCCCGGATAGGCAACCGGCCTTTCCATTACGCCGGATATCGAATCCCTTGTTCCGTCAACAATACCGGTTTGCATATCAAAATAACTGGCATGTACCTGACTATAACCCCATTTCCGGTGCAGTCCGATGGTGGCGTCGGTATTAAAATTGCTGAATTGCGAATTCAGGACATAGCCGTCAACCGGGTCCTGGTAAGCATGCGCCATTGTATGATCAATTCTTGCGCTCCAGGCAAGGCCATTTTTTGTACCTGCCAGGTGGAACATATTATTTATAAGCCCGTTATTGGTTTGATAATTGAAAAGAATATCGCCTTTTATTTGTTCTTCCGGGAGCGGCTGTTCAGGAATAAGATTGATTACACCCGCAATGGCATCAGAACCATAAGCGAGGGACGCGGGCCCTTTTAAAATCTCGTATTTATTTACAGCATCAGGGTCGGCTTCAATACCAAATTCATCAAACCAGGCCTGGTCAACTTGTTGTACCCCGTCGTTCACGGTCAGTACGCGGTTGTAACCTAAGCCCCGTATTACCGGTTTTGAAATGCTCTGCCCGTCTGTCATCGCCGAAACCCCCGGCACTTTAGCAATGGCATCTATAACATTGGTTGATGAACTTTGCAGCAAGTCGGCAAAACTCATTGTCGTAATGGAAACAGGCGCTTTTTGTTTGTCGGTGGCCGCTGTAACACCGGTAACAATTACCTCTTTCAACACCGTGGGGGCAGGGTCGAGCGCATAATTTTTTCTGGTTTCCCCTTTTATAGCAATTTTTTCAATTCTTGCAGTATAGCCTGCAATACCCACTTCAATCAGATAATATCCCCCGGGGATATTTTTTATCTGATAGTTACCAAGCGAATCTGAACTGGCGGACATATTAAGATCGGGAATATTAATTATGGCCCCCGCAAGGGCCGAATGATTTTTACTGTCCGTTATTTTTCCGGCAAGGGAAACCTGGGCTTTCGCAAAAAAGTGAGTGGTCAGGCACAGGGAAAATAGTAAGATGTGTTTCAGCATAACTTTATTTGTTTCACTTCTTAATTCTTTAAAATTGTATTAAACAATGAAAGTACAGGCAAGCCCATTTGAAAAAATGAGACATCCTGTTTAAATCATTAAACTTTGAATTGATAAAAAATCAGGAAAACAAATAATCCGGCGGCGGGGAGAATATTTCTTTTAGGGGGGAAGTATAGAAGCCTGCTTTATTTACCGCCATTGAACCCGGTGGCAAACAATTGGAATGGTCAATATTTTGATGTTGCTTTTCGACGGTAAAATACTTTGCATCGTATAGTTTTATAGTTTTGCCCGGTAAAGATCTTTCTCCGGTACTGTTTTTTTCCAGGTTGGTAAGCTTTTGTATATCGCCGTCCTCATCCTTATCCGCTAAAGCATAGTACAATGTTTTACCGTTCCTTTTCTGTGTTTTAACAATATCGTACATTTTGCCGTCAGTAAGGATTTCAGTTTTATTAACCAGTTTGATGCCCCTGCTATCAGATGAAATTAAAATGAGCCGTTTATCACCGGTTCCATGATCTTCATTTGCATAGTCTTCAGCTTTTATTTTGCAGAGCTGAATTTCCGCCAGGTAAAAAAAGGATAACCCGAACGAGTTAAACCCGAGCAGAAAAATTAAAAATATAGTGGCGGTTCTTTTGATAAGGGTAAATATATTAATATTATCCAAAAAAATATTTGAAAGGAAAGAGGCTATTTTGGCTTTTTTTATTGAAAAAAAACAT
>JBIOHE010000348.1:0-4585 GCA_044448725.1 Sphingobacteriales bacterium
CACATATATTACAGAATATTATTTTGTTTAGCCTGAAACTCAAGGGGTAAAACATTATCATTTTCCCGTACTTGTTTTTTAACAATCAGGAAAATCAGGCGCTGTCACATAATTACTACAAAACCGATTCACTAATTTAAATCAGTTTAAATTAACTTTGGCCATAAATTAAAAATGGCTTATGAAAATGAAGAAATTGTTTGTCCTGTTATTGCCGGTTTTCGCATTAACAGGATTAATAGTGTTTAATGCCTGTAAAAATCCCGACCGCACAAACATAACGGATGCAGCCAATGCAGGTTTAACCCTTCCGGCTGGTTTTAGCGCTGTGGCAATAGCCGACAATTTAGGCCAGGCAAGGCACCTGGTGGTTACGCCGCAAGGCGATATTTATATCCATTTGGCCAATTCTAAAAAAGGAAGGAGTATCCTGGTTTTCCATCAGGACGGCGATAAAGCGACATTAAAAACAAGTTTCGCTGACTATGGCGGTACTGGTATTGCCATTAAGAATGGTTATTTATACGCTTCATCCAATTCAGATGTGTTCAGGTATAAACTGAATGATAAAAATGAGGTAATAAGCCCCGGTCAGCCGGAAAGGATTGTTAGCGGCTTAATAGGCAAAAGGATGCACGAACCCAAAGCGATTTGTTTGGATAACGATGGCAATATCTATGTAAATATAGGCGCTTACTCAAATATTTGCAGCGATTATGACCCCAAAAAAACAGGGTGCCCAATTTTAGATTCTGCGGGGGGCATCTGGCAGTTCAGGGCTGATAAGCCGGATCAGCATTACGGTGATGGAATAAGATACGCGGGCGGTTTACGCAATGTGGTCGGCCTCGACTGGAACCAGCAGGACAATCAACTATTTGTGATGCAGCATGGCCGGGATATGCTTCATGATCTTTTTCCCAGGCTTTACACCGTAAAACAATCGGCCGATTTGCCGGCAGAATGTATGTTTGCTTTAAAAAAGGGCGACAATGCGGGATGGCCTTATGTTTATTACGATTGGATAAAGCACGAAAATATGCTTGGCCCTGAATATGGCGGCGATGGCGTTAAGGCGGCGGACCCAAAATTCCTTAACCCGGTAGCTGCCTATCCCGGTCATTTTGCCCCTGATGGTCTGTTATTTTATACCGGGAACCAATTCCCGGAAAAATACAGGAACGGCGCCTTTATCGCTTTTCACGGATCGTGGAACAGGGCGCCTGAACCCCAGGATGGATATTGCGTGGTATTTCAGCCTTTTAAAAACGGGAAACCGGATGGTCAATGGGAAATATTTGCCGACGGGTTTGCCGGAACTGCCGGGCAAAAGGCATCGGGCCGGGCAGAACACCGCCCCTGCGGACTTGCACAGGGGCCAGATGGTTCACTCTATGTGACCGATGACAACAAGGGAACAGTTTATAAAATCACCTACAATAAATAAGAATGAGTTTAAGAAAAGGTTCGGTGTTATTGCTATTGACATCATTTATAACGGCCGGAATATACGCACAGGTTAAACCGGTTAAAAAAACAACACATCATCCGGCTTCTACTGCCGCAATGGCGAGGGGTAAGATTGTTTATACCAATATTTGCCTTGCCTGCCACATGGCAGATGGCGGCGGGGTGCAAAACATGAACCCTCCGTTAATCAACACCACCTATGTTTCGGGGAATAAAGCTACTATTATAAAGATCGTGCTTAACGGTTTTAAAGACGATGTTGAAATAAACGGGCAAAAGTATTCAAACAACATGCTTCCCCACAGCGATTTAAGTGACCAGCAAATTGCCGACGTTTTGACTTATGTGCGTAAAAGCTTTGGCAATAAGGCAAGCGCCGTAACTGCTTTTGAAGTAAAAAAGGTGAGGGCTGCGAATTCAAATTGATTGTGCTGATGATGAGAACACTACACCGGAACAAACTTACGAAGTTTTGAAAACTTCGTAAGTTTTTGCTGTTTCCGATTTATAGAACCCAAATCAGTGAAATCACTTATAAATAATCGGTGAAATCCCAATATAATCGGTGAAATCATACTATAATCGGTGTAATCCTAATTAAACCAATCAAACAAATCATTTTGCTTCAAAACTGCTTTATGTTCAATATCCAGGTCTTTAACTATCTGCCCCTCTCCCATTAAAATAATACGGTTTCCATATTTCAGCGCATCTTTTAAATTATGGGTGATCAGGATAGACGTCAGCCGGTAATCTTTAATCAGTTCGTCGGCCGTCCGCATTACAATTTCAGCCGAACGGGGGTCAAGTGCAGCTGCAGGTTCATCGAGCAATAATACTTTGCAATTATCCATCACACTCATCAGTAAGGTTAAAGCCTGCCTTTGCCCCCCCGATAAGGTGCCCATCAACTGTTCTGTTTTATTTTCGAGACCCATGCCAAGCGTTGAAATTTTTTCTTTTACCTGGTTTTTAAAAGTATCATTTATCCCAATGGATAAACCTTTGGGTTGGGTACGAATTGCTGCCAGCCGGAAATTATCAATAATACTCAGGTCCGAAGCCGTTCCGCTTACCGGATTTTGAAAAACGCGGGCAATCCATTTACTGCGTTTATAATCAGGTAATTTTGTAACGTCAACTCCGTCGATAGCAATACTCCCGGAGTTTGGAAAAACACTGCCGGCAACCATATCGAGCAAAGTTGTTTTACCGGAGCCGTTCGGACCAACAATTACCAAAAAATCCTCTTTTTTTATATCCAGGCTTATGCCGTTAACCGCGTTTACCTGGTTTGACCTGCCCGTATTAAATGTTTTATGAACGTTGATGATGTCAATCATATTTTAATTTCGGGTTTATTTTGCAGGTCGGAAAGTTATTTGGGGCAAACCCACTATTAACAACACAAATACTGCCGTTACTGCCTTAAGAAAAATCGGGTTAACGCCTATATCCAGTGTAATTGCAAGTACAAATTGAAATATTATTGCGCCACCCAGCACTAATAGTAAGCTGAGCCAAACTGACGTAAGGCGCAACCTATTAATAAACGTCTCGGCAATTATCACGGAGCCGAGTCCAATTATTACTACCCCTATCCCCATGCTAACATCGGTATAACCTTGTTGCTGGCTGACAAGATAGCCGCTGATCGCTGTTAACGCGTTGGCCAGCGCCAGGCCAATTATCTTCATCCTGTCGGTATTTACGCCAAGAGCCCGAATCATGGTGTCGCCATTTCCGGTTGCGCGCATAGCTAATCCGAAATCAGTTTTAAGGAGGTAGCCGATAAAGACGGTTATTATACTTACAAAAATCAATAATATCCAGAAAGTGTTATGATTGGGATCTGTACTGATATTGATTACATTAAACAAGGATGAAACATTGATCAGGGGCAGATTAGACCGCCCCATTAAAGCTAAATAAACGGAATAAAGTGCGGTCATGACCAATATCCCAGCTAAAAGGGCGTTGATCTTTAACTTTGTATGGATTAGACCCGTTAGCGCACCTGCAACAGCACCCGCTATTGTTACCGTCGGCAAAGTGATGTAGATCGGCTGATGATGGGTAAGCAATATTGCAGTAATTGCGGCACCCAACGTATAACTGCCGTCCGTTGTAATATCAGGAATATTAAATATCTTCATAGATATATAAATTCCCAGGCCAAGCCCGGAAAAACAAAGCCCTTGTATTAATGTGCTGAGGTAAAAATCCATTATTTAACGGCGGTAAAATTTGAGGGCACAGCGATATTATACTTTTTTGCAGCAGCTGCATTATACACCCGTTTACGAACCTTAACCATTTCGGGCTGCAAACCGGCGGTTGAATGTGATTTTAAAAATTTTGCCGCCTGCTCACCTGCCTGGTAGCCCCATTGATAAATATCCGCGCCGAAAGCAGCTACCGCGCCGCGTTGCACCAAACCGGCTTCGCTGGTAAATATGGGTACGTTTTTTTGATCACAATTTTTCAGGATGGTTTCAAATGAGGCAAACACGCTGTTGTCCGGGTTGGCAAAAAAAGCGTCGATGTTTTTACTGAGTAAGGATTGCGTAACCAATTGCGCATCCGCCGAAGAATTTAAGGGCAAAGCAATCAAAGTAATATTCAATTTATCAGCCAACGACTGTATCCGCTGTTTTGCTTCCACCGATTGCGGCTCCGACTGGTTATAGATCATACCAACCACCAATTTACCGGATTTCGGCTTTAAAAACTTAGGGATATTTGAAAAAGAAGTATCAATATAGTTTAAATCCTCAACCGTGCCGAACAGATTAGCCGGTCCCTTTCCGGATGAATCCTGCAAATTCATCAGCTTGGCTACCGGCGATACCATCACAAAAACAGGGATAGTTTTTGTTTTTTGTAATGCTGTAATAGATGATAATGTGGTGCAGGTAGCCATCAGGTCAACCTTTTCCGAAATATAGTAGTTTACTATCTGAGTTAAAGTGGGGATACTTCCCTCCGCATTGCGATATTCGATTTTGATATTTTTCTGTTCTTCACTGAAACCATTTTTCTTCAGCGCATCCACAAAACCGGTATGTGCCGGGGCAATGCTGGCATCTTCAAATGCATCCACAAAGCCTATAAC
>JBIOHE010000349.1:0-4576 GCA_044448725.1 Sphingobacteriales bacterium
GTTATATGCTGTATGAGTGTAACGATAACAAGGTTGACCTTGCCAGGGAGCTGCAATATTTGCAGAATTATATCGATCTGCAAAAAATAAGGTTTGGTAATAAGGCGTTTATTGATTTTAAGATAGATGGCAAGGTAGAAACCCAGCAAATTGTACCTTTGCTGCTCATTGCATTTATTGAAAATGCCTTTAAACATGGGGTAGCAAGTAACCCGCAAACGCCCATCCGTTTGTTAATTGAAGTGGATGAAGCGCACCTGCATTTTTTTATGCAAAATAAAAAGCATACCAATAATCGTGATGAATCGGGAGGGATAGGCTTAAATAATGTGAAGCGCAGGCTTGATTTGCTGTACCCCGGAAAATATAATTTGGACATACGCGACGAAAGAGACACTTACACTGTTGAATTATCATTAGTTTTATAGCATGATCAGATGCCTTATTGTAGATGACGAGCCCTTAGCGCTGCATATACTGGAAGATTATATTTCCAAAATACCTTTTTTACAATTGGTAAAGGCAACCACCAATCCTATTGAGGCCCTTACCATAGTGCAGGAAAAAGGCGCCGACCTGGTTTTTCTGGATGTTCAAATGCCCGAACTTTCGGGGATACAGTTTTTGAGGATTTCGAACGGAAAAGCAAAGGTTATTTTAACAACCGCCTACCCGCAGTATGCGCTGGAAGGATATGAGCTTGATGTAATTGATTACCTTTTAAAGCCAATAGCTTTCGAGCGCTTTTTTAAGGCGGTACAAAAAGCTCAAACTATTTTGCAGCCAACGGTGACTGTCGGGGCCGCAACTCTGCAAACCGAACAGGCGCAACAGCCCCGCCAGGACTTTTTGAGTGATTTTATTTTTGTAAAAACCGAACATAAAATACAGAAAGTTTACCTGAACGATATTTTATTTATTGAAGGATTAAAAGACTATATCTCCATTTTTACCCCGGCAGAAAGGATAATTACCCTGCAAAACATGAAAAAGATGGAAGATGCCCTGCCGGTAAAACATTTTATCCGTGTACATAAATCCTATATCGTATCAATAAATAAAATCGACAGTATTGAACGCAGCCGCATTTTTATCGGCGATAAAATTATCCCGGTTGGCGATACCTACCGCGAAGAGTTTTTTAAGATCGTTGACGGGAAGAATATTTAAAGTCCATAGTCGATGGTCAATAGTCCATAGTAGGAATTTAGTGATAACCACATATCATACCCAATTTTTTAAAGTCTCCCCTACCGGGGGAGATTATTCACATTATTATTTGTTTTTTAAAGGTTTGAATGAGGGCTTCGCTGTTTAGAGGGGGCTTTGCCCTAATGCTTCCTTTATCCTATCTTCCGCTTCTTTTACCAAATCTTCCATCGGCCTGCCGTTTGGTTCAATGGGTTCAAGTACTGTCCATGTAAGGCGTTCAAAGGTATCCAGGGGGTAATAGCCCCAACGGGTTATTTTCCATGTACCATCAATGGCAATGGGAACAATTAGGGCTTCGGGGCATTTTTTTAAAATGGTGGCTATCCCGCCCACCTGGAAAGTTTTTACCTTCCCATCTTTTGAGCGCGTACCTTCGGGGAAAATCGCTGCCGACCATTTGTTTTCTTTTATCCGGGTAGCCAGTTTTATAATTTCAGCGATGGACTGCCGGGAGTCCTTACGATCAATATTGGCGCCGCCGCCGTATTTTAAATTAAAGGATATAGAAGGAATGCCCCTGGTGAGTTCAATTTTGGAGATAAACTTTGCGTGGTATTTGCGCAGGTAATAGATCATTGGCGGTATATCGAACATGCTCTGGTGGTTCGCTAAAAAAATAATGGGCCGGCCAACCGGTAAATTTTGTTTGTTAATAAAAATCACCCTGTTACCCCCCAGGTAAACTGTCCGTAAAAGGCAAAGGTTTAATAGATCAACCGACCATTTATGGGCCGTATAGCCAAAAACTTTATAACATACCCATTGTATTGGCTGAAAAATCAGGAGCATCAAAAAAAACGCGATGGCGACAAACGGCGATAAAATATACCCGAAAAACTTTCTCATAAATGCGGCAATTTAGGTTTTTTCCGGGACTTGGCTAAATGTTATAAATGCTTTTCAACTAACAATAACTGAACTTTTAAAACCGCCGCAACAGTCATTGAATCGGTGATTTCGCCACTGCAAACCATTTGATATACTTCATCAAAAGGTAATTTGCGGATGATTAACTGCTCTGTGTCTTCCGGTTCGGCCTCAAATTGTTCCAACCCGCGGGCAAGATAAATGATGCTTAGTTCATCGCTTACCGAATTGGAGAGGTGCAGGCGTTGTATTTCTGTCCAGTTTTGCGCTTTTAAGCCAGTTTCTTCCAATAGTTCCCGTTTGGCCGAGTCTATGGGGTCAATGCCAATAATTCCGCCGCCTTCGGGCATTTCCCAACTGTATTGCCCCAATGCAAAGCGGAATTGACCAACTAAGTAAGTATTCAATTCATCATCCAGCGGCAAAACACCGATAGCAATATTTTTATAATGCACTTTGCCATAAATACCGGGATTGCCCGATGGGTTGATCACCTGGTATTCGGTTAAATTGATCCAGGGGTTATCATAGATGATTTTTTCTGAGGTTATTTTCCAGGGGTTTTCTTCGGGGTGCTGCATGGGGGTAAAGTTGTTAAATTTTTGTGAGATTTAACAACTCCCTACCTCCCAAACGCCCAAACCAAAAACTTTGGCATGGCTTTGGCCCATGTTGCCATATCGTGGCTGCCGCCAACCATTTCGAGGTATTGTATATCTGCGGGACGGGTATAGCCTTTATTCTCCAGTTCTTTAATCAGGTCAACCGTATCATCAATCGAATCAATAATGCCGTTTTTGTTGCGGTCGGCTGTTTCATCTTTTGTTCCGGTTTGCAGCCATATTTTAAGGTCGGGTTTGCCGGCGGTATCCCTTATCACATTGTGCATAATGCGGTCGCGGTCGGTATATCCCTTTGCAAGGTCCCTGCTCCTCCACCAAAACGAACCGGAGAATACCCCTGTTTTATTAAACAATTGCGGGTTATGCCAGGCAATATCCAATGCCGATAATCCGCCTAACGAAAAGCCTGCAAAAGCTGTCGTTTCAAAATTTTCTATCCCGGTATATTCAACAATAGCGGGCAAAAGTTCTTTTTTTATAAATTCGGTATAAAGGCCTGCCTTTGAGCCCCGCTTTTTAAAATCAGGCTTGCCCGCAACGCCATATTCATGTACACGGTCTTCGCCGGCATGCAGGGCAACAATTATAAGTGGTTTTATGCGGTTGGCGCTGCCAAGTTCTTCCAGCGTTTCTTTTAGTTGAAGGTTTGCAGTTTCCTGCCCATCGTTCAGTAGTAAAAGGTTAAAGGGTTCCGCAAAATCATTTTCTTCCGGCATCAGCAAGGTGCAGGTGACTCCCCGGTTCAGCGCGGCAGAATTTATTGTAATTTCCTTTTCAGCGATCGTCATTTCCATCTCAAGCCAGTTCCCTTTCATCTCTGTTCATTTTATTATTTAAGCTTGCAAAAATAGGGTTTTCAATTTGAAAATTCCGCCTCACCCTGCCCTCTCCAAAAGCCTCACCCTGCCCTCTCCAAAGGAGAGGGTTCTAAAACGTTTCGCATTTGAAGACGCTTTTTTTAAAGGCCTCTCCTTTGGAGAGAGTTAGGTGAGGCAAAATAGCAAATCAGGAAATTACCAAATTCAAATTATTTCTCTAACTTACAATCTCAATTAAACTAAATTACATTGACCGAAAAATATCACCGCTGGTACTCCCAAAACCTGGGCCTTGACGTTGAAATGCTTGTTTTTGGTGACAGGGGTTATCCTGTCATCCTTTTCCCTACATCGCAGGGGCGATATTTTCAAAATAAAGATGAGGGGCTTATTGAGAGCGTGAAATGGTTTATTGACGAAGGCCTGGTAAAAATATACTGTCCTGATAGTTTTGATTGGCTTACCTGGTATAATAAAGGCGTTCATCCGGCAGAACGGGCACGTAATTACGCATGGTACGATAAAATGCTGGTTGATGAACTGGCGCCCTGGGCCATGCACGAAACCGGCGTCGGCAAAGTGGCAACGGCAGGTTGCAGTTTCGGCGGTTACCATGCGGCAAATTTCGCGTTGAAACATCCTGATAAAGCGGGCCACCTGATCAGCATGAGCGGAGCATTTGATATGCGGCAGTTTTTGGATGGTTACTATGATGACAATGTGTTTTATAATAACCCGGTTGATTTTTTGCCGGGCAGCAACCAGCCCGAATTATGGCAGATGAATATTATATTAGGCACGGCCGAACATGATATTTGCAGGGGCGACAACGATAATTTATCAAATATTTTGAAGCAAAAGCACATTAGCCATTGGCTGGATGTTCGTCCATTTGCCAGTCATGACTGGCCGGTTTGGAAGGAAATGTTTCCGCATTATTTATCAACTGTAAAGTAATTATTGAATTATTGAGTTATTAAATTTTTGATTTGATTGAGGGAATTGAGTTAACAATAAAATTTGAAGATTAATTTTGGGACAAATACCATATAAAAA
>JBIOHE010000350.1:0-4549 GCA_044448725.1 Sphingobacteriales bacterium
ACTGTAGTAACGTAAAATTATTGTTACAAAAATACAAAAAAACTGATAGATAAAACGGGGATTTTAAATAAACAGACATTAACATTACGAACGAATATCTGTTTTCGTTACAGCGATTTTATGAAATGTTTCAAATTGCACGAATTTAATCCGACATCATTCGTGTAATTCGTTCCTGTTCGTGAAAATTAGTGCTAACTCAATTGGTGTTAACTCAAATCGTGTCCAACTCCCTTTTCCGGTATAGTAACCTTATACCCCTCCTCCTCCAAAGCATCGGCGAAAGCCTGCATGCCTGCTGTTTCACCGTGTACCAGGAAGACGTTTTTTAGCTTTGTTTTATCCAGGTCCCTTACCGTATTTACCAGGTCGGCATGGTCGCCATGGGCGCTGAGGACATCGGTTTGTTTGATGGTGGCATAAACAGAAAGATCGCGGTCTTTGATATGTACAATCGGGTCGCCGCGCAGTAAACGGTGGCCCAGGGTGCCTTTGGCGCAATAGCCGATAAACAGGATGGTGCAGTAATAATTCTGGATGTTATAAAACAGGTGGTCCTGTATCCGGCCGCCGTCCAGCATCCCGGCGGATGAAATAATAATGCAGGGCTCAAAATAATTGGATACCTGCCGGCTGTCTTTCAGGTTTTCAACATAAGTAAGGTTGTCAAACTCAAATTCATCGCCGCGCCGGTTATAAAAGTCTTGCGCTTCCTGGTTCACCAGGTAATGGTATTTACGGAATACTTCCGTCGATCGCGTGGCCAGCGGACTATCGACAAACACTTTCACAGGCGGCAATAAACCGCTGCTGAAGATCTTATTAAGCGAATATACCAGTGATTGCGTGCGCCCGATACTGAAGGCCGGGATGATCAGCCTGCCCTGTTCTTTTATACAGCACTTTTCAATGGTTTCGATAAGTGTTTGTTCAACTGATTTAACATTGGTATGGTATCGCCCACCGTAAGTCGATTCACAAACGAAGTAATCAACAGGCGGCAAGGGCTGTGGATCATCCAGTACAGGATAGTTTTTACGGCCAAGGTCGCCGCTGAAAGCGATGGATTTTTCAACCCCGTTTTCGTTTATTTTTAATACTGCTGCGGCAGCGCCCAACAGGTGCCCTACCGGGATAAAAGTAAGTTCAATATCGCCGTTGATGCGGAACGGCCTGTTAAAGCCAATAGTCACAAAACGTTCCACGGTGTCCATTACATGCTTTTGCAGGTATAAGGGTTGCGCGCCGGTGTTGAACTTTCCTTTGCGGCTCTTGCGCCCGCTGGTTGCCTTCCGCATAAACAGGCTGACAGAATCAAGCAGCAACAGTTCACTCAGATCGGCGGTAGGAGGGGTGCATAAGATCTGTCCGTCGAAACCCAAACGGACAAGGGTAGGCAGGTTTCCCGAATGATCGATATGTGCATGGGTTAATATCACCACATCAATCGACGCCGGATCAAAAGGAAAATTCTCATTTGACTGTACATTACGTTCTTTTTCGTAATCCAGTCCGCAATCCACTAATATTTTATATTGGCCAACCTCCAGCAAATGCATGCTCCCGGTTACCTGTCGGGCCGCCCCGTGTATGGTTAATTTCATCTCGTTAGTTCATTGGTTCACTGGTTCATTGGTTCATTGGTGTAATCGGGGATGAAATGTTAAAAAAT
The DNA here is from genome assembly GCA_044448725.1 of Sphingobacteriales bacterium. Taxonomy (GTDB): domain Bacteria; phylum Bacteroidota; class Bacteroidia; order Sphingobacteriales; family Sphingobacteriaceae; genus Mucilaginibacter. Next base: position 1,673 of record JBIOHE010000350.1, read on the forward strand.
AACAAACAAACCACCAATGAACTAATGAACTGATGAACAAGTGAACCAACCACAAACATATTATAATTGTGGCAGATTTTTTGCTGAAATGCAGGTGGAAACAAAGTTTTTGTTGGTTGAAGGGTAATTTCATTATTTAAGTCAAAATACTTTTTTAGCTCCTTACCACTTACCGCAGAGAGGCCGGCGATCTTCAATCAGGCGGGGTAGTCGAGATGAGTAAAATGATTGTGATGCACTGGCGCTAATGTCCGCCGGGGTGACTCACCCGGTCATTGCTGCGCTCGACCACCCTCTCTTTTGCAGGCAAAAAAAGAGGGTTAAGAAACAAAAACTGACGCTTACCCTCTTTACCACCCTGCGGTAGAGAGGGTCGACCAGCGCAGCGTTGTCGGGGTGAGTAAACTATGCGAGCGACAATTTGATTTGCCTCACCTGCAGGTCACCGCGTATTTTCTAATTAAATTAACTTATTTTTATACCAAAATATATAGCTATGATAAATCAGACCAGTTATGATATTGAAACGACCGAAGGGCCGCGTCACCTGACTATTATCCCCAATAATGAGCTTTTACCTACAGGTGACTATTTCGCTACCGGTGTTTACAAACTAAGCGACGGCGTTGTAGGCATGGGCGATATTACTTTTGATGAAGATATGAATGAGTGGACATACGACGGAATTGGCGACCTCACCTACGACGAAGCCGCCGAAGTAGCCCGTTTTATAAAAAACTATAAGGACCCATTAGGCGCCGACCCTGATCAGTTGGTTTAATTAGGTGATTAGGTTGAATAGGTTGATTAGGTGAGTGGTTAATTTTGATCATCCTTTTAGAGATTTTACCCAATATTTAATAAATTTACAGCCGTTACAACGACAAATCACTAATTCACTAAATCACTAATTCAATAATTACCCCAGTGAGCGAAATAGAAAATTACTCAGAAAATATCCACGAGCAAAGCAACGAACATGCGCACCATATTCTTTCGGAAGGTAAAGAGAAATGGGTGCTGTTTGTAGCCTTAACAACCGCAGTTATAGCAGTGTTAGCCGCCATAAGCGGACTTTTGGCAGGCGATCATTCCGACGAAGCTATGCTGGCCCAAATGAAATCGTCCGACCAATGGGCCTTTTACCAGGCCAAAGGTATAAAAAGCGATGTGCTTGCCGGATCAAACAAGATCTTGATCTCCCTGGGTAAAGCACCTGTTGCGGAAGACGTAGAAAAGATCAAATCAAACAAAAAAGAACAGGCAAAGATTATGGCCGATGCCAAGGATTTCAAAAAAGAATCTGACGAGCATGTTGCCCTTCATAAAATATTAGCCAGGGGAGTAACCCTGTTCCAGGTGGCTATTGCTATCGGCGCAATCTCCATCATTACCAAACGCAAAATACTTTGGTTTGCCAGTATGGGCTTCGCCGCCATCGGCATCTTCTTTTTGCTGCAAGGGACAGTGTTTTAGCGTCAGCAAACCTTCTCCAAAGGTTTATGTTTACCATAAAATAACAAACTATGTCATTGCGAGCGCAGCGTGGCAATCGCGTCGCTGACAGGCTTGCGTTCATGCACTGGCGCTAATGCATTGGCTACGAGATTGCCACGTCGTTGCCAGCCTTACGGCTTGCGTACTCCTCGCAATGACAGAGTTTGGGAGACTTTGTGTACTTGCTATAATTTTATGGGTAAACTTAAACCCGGGGACGGAATTTTAACAACATCAAAATTCTTCCGACCACCTTTGGCATTTGCCCTTACCGTTTCCCCAATGTCTTAAATTTTGTTAAATTTTTCCTCCCATCGTAATAAATACAAATTATTGCGTTTTATAGCGATCACACCTTAACCATCCGCTAAATAACGCATGCAAATGATGTTTTGCTTAAAAAGAATAACTTTAATTACCTGGTTATGTGTTGTTTGCTATGCTGTAAATGGACAGGGAAATAAACCTGGAACTGCTGCTATTAAAGCGGCTGATTCTTTATATAATCTGCAACAGTTCAAACAATCATCAAAGCTTTATTTTATTTGTTTCAAATAAAATGCTTTAAACAAAACAAATTCATATTTATTTACCGCAGCAAAGGCTTGCTCAAAAGCGCATTATGCCGACAGCGCATTCAATTTCCTGTTTATCATAGTTAGGCGGCGGGGCAATAACTTTTTTGATCAAATTGCTAATGAACCAGACTTTAAAAAATTGCATGCCGACTATCGATGGACACTGTTAATAACAACCATCGACAAACAGCAAAACAATGCCAACACTATCAGGATTGTTGGCGACGAACTCATTGCATTACGAATGAATCGCATTGCGCAGGAGGAAAAGAAATTAAACCTGATAAAGCAATATGGCATGAATTCAAAAAAAGCGGTAGTATTTAAAGATTCGGTTAATAAGATCGACTCGGTTAATTGCTACAAATGGAAGTCGATAATTAATACTTATGGATGGTTGGGCTATAATGCAATTGGTGACGAAGGTGTGCAATCAGAAATCTATCTTTATCAAAAAGCCAATATCGCTTTCCGGAAACGCCATTTCCCAATCATCGCCGAGGCTTTTAAAAGCGGAGATCTCGATGCATATAATTATGCTGTAATTGCCGACAGGATCTCCTTGTATGATACCGGCCAGCAAATTTATGGCACGCAGTTCAGGCAAATAAACCTGTCTTCAACCTATCTGTTTCCGGTTGAAAATAAAGATAGCGTAAATAGGAGAAGGCAATTAATTGGGTTGGAGCCGATACGGTGAGTTGCCCTTTATAGAGCCTTTATTTTTGTTAATTTAAGCGGAACGCTTAAATTGTTATGTGTCCAGGCAACATGCCTGGACAGGCGGGGCAAAAAATAGCTC
>JBIOHE010000351.1:0-4548 GCA_044448725.1 Sphingobacteriales bacterium
ATTGAGAAGTTGTTAACCTCGTAATACTTAAAGTACAGAATATTACTATTTTATATGATCCGAAATGCAAAGCCTGGCGCTTCGGTAGGTACATCTGGGGAGGATATCTTTACCAGGCAATCTAACGAGGATAGAAGAGAACAGGGAAATGAGAAAAAGATTATTGCAGATGACGCCCGCTTTAATAAACTGATAAAAGACAGTTACGATGGCATTCTCCTGTTGGATAAAGATTTAAATGTGGTTTACCGTAGCAGCTCAGCCGAGCGGATCAGCGGGTGGAATAGTTCAGATGGAATAAATAGTGCAATGCTTGCTCTGGTTCACCCTGCAGACATGCAAATGGTTGAACTTGTATTCAGGGATGTGCTTGTACATCCCGGATTATCCATTACCTGTACTTTCCAGAAAAAGCATTTTGAAGGGCATTTTATTTGGCTGGAGTGTATTTTTACCAATATGCTGCACGAACCGGATATTTATGCTATTATCTGCAACTACAGGGATATTTCGGAAAGAAAACAATCTGATGAACTGCTGCAACAAACAAACAGGGAATTATTTGCCTATAAATATGCACTTGATGAGGCCGCAATCGTAACGATTACCGATCAGAAAGGTGTAATAAATCACGTTAACGATAATTTTTGCAAAATTTCCAAATACAGCAGGGAAGAACTGATGGGCCAGGACCTTCGGATTGTCAATTCAGGTCATCATGGTAAAGAGTATATACGTGATATGTGGGTAACTATTGCCAAAGGGAAGATATGGAAAGGGGAGTTTAAAAATAAGGCAAAAGACGGGACCTATTATTGGGTGGATAACACTATTGTGCCATTTTTGAACAAAAAGGGTAAACCTTACAAATATGTTTCTATACGGACAGATATTACTGAACGTAAATTAGCCGAGGAAGAACGAAACAGAATCACTGCCGACCTGGTTCACCGTAATAAGGGACTGGAGCAGTATGCGTATATTATTTCACATAATTTGCGCGCTCCCATAGCCAATATTCAGGGATTATCGAATTTGTTATATGATTTTGAACGGGACGGTGAAAGTACGGCAGTTTTGAATGCGCTTTCGTCTTCGGTAAATAAACTTGATAAGGTAATCCTTGATCTTAACCAAATGCTCCAGTTAGATACCCAGGTTAACGACAAAGCCGAACTGGTTTCACTTTCCTCGCTGGTTGAAGATGTGCGTTCAGACATTGGTCAGATGATCGTAAAAAACAAAGTTATTTTAACATGTAATTTTGATGAGGTAAGTGAAATATTGATCCTGAAAAGCTATTTATACAGCATTTTCCGTAACCTTATTATTAACAGTATTAAATACCAGCGTGCCGGTACAGATCCCGTTATCAGCATCAGCAGTAAAATGGACGGGAACATGATTGCAATATGTTTTATGGATAATGGAGAAGGTATCGACTTATCTAAATACGGCTCTCAGCTATTCGGATTGTATAAACGTTTTAATTTGAATGTGGAAGGCAAGGGAATGGGTTTGTTTATGGTAAAAATGCAGGTGGAAAATTTGGGTGGCCGGATAAGCGTGCAAAGCGCTGTAAATGAAGGTACCCAATTTTTAATAGAATTACCTGTGAAAGAAAAAATGGAGTGAGAAGGCAAATCCGGCTTTGAGCTTTTAGTTTTCCGCAAAAGGATTGTCCATAGGTTTTTTTATTGGAATGGCATTTTTTTGCTGCGGAAAGATGCAATTAGTACTGTATATAAAACGTTAATGATGCAAATTTCCTGCTAAAAGTTTGCGGACAGCCTGAACCCGAAACATTCCGATTGCAGGAGGTAAACTTCAAAATTGACAAAAAGGCTAACTCATTCAAATTACAGGCATACTCCTTTTTAACATTTCTTCAAAATATTCCAAATTACTGCCTTCCAACATTTCAACAATATTATTTATCTTGGCCCTGAAATGATCAACTATTCCCTGTAAAATACCATGTGCGCTAAAATAGAAGAAGACACTAATAGTAATTTATACAAGAATTTATTGGAAGGGAATAAGCAATTTGTTGAAGAATCGCTAAAGATCGACCCTGAATATTTTACTAACCTTGCAAAGGGGCAGTCGCCGCCTGTTTTGTGGATAGGCTGCGCCGATAGCCGTGTGCCGGCCAACCAGATTACCAATACCGCCCCGGGAGAGATTTTTGTACATCGTAATATTGCCAATATGGTGATCCATTCGGATATGAATATGCTTTCGGTGCTCGACTATGCGGTGAATGTATTAAAGGTAAAACATGTTATTGTAACAGGTCACTACGGCTGCGGCGGTGTAACTGCGGCCATCAGTAACCAGCAGTTCGGCCTGATAGACAACTGGCTGCGGCACATAAAAGACGTATATCGTTTACACGCCAAAGAACTCGACAAGATTGCCGATATGGATGAGCGCTGCGACCGCCTGGTAGAGTACAATGTCGTTGAAAATGTTTACAATCTCTGTAAAACATCAATAGTACAAAATGCATGGCGAAAGGGGCAAACCCTGGGTGTTCACGGCTGGGTGTACAGCCTCAGTACCGGCATAATAACCGATATGAATGTAAGCGCCTACGACAACGCCAATATGGAGAATGTGTTTCGGTTTAAATAGGGGGGAAGAACCAAGAGGCAAGAATCAAGAACCAAGACAAAGCGAGAAGTTTTTCTTCTTCCTGGCTCTTGATTCTTGACTCTTGGTTCTTTTTCTTTTCTAAAGCTCTTTATCCAAAAACGGGTACCTGTAATCCTTCGGCGGATCAAATGTTTCCTTTATGGTACGTGGGGATACCCAGCGTAATAAGTTGATCATTGAACCTGCTTTATCATTGGTGCCTGATCCTCTTGCGCCGCCAAATGGCTGCTGGCCCACCACAGCGCCGGTTGGTTTATCGTTAATATAAAAATTTCCGGCAGCATTGCGTAAATGCTGGGTAGCTTTAGCAATGGCATATCTGTCCTGGGCTATAACAGCGCCCGTTAAAGCGTAGATTGATGTTTTGTCAACAATGTCCAGCACCTCGTCAAACTTTTTGTCATCATATACATAAATACTTAGTACCGGGCCAAAAAGTTCTTCGCACATGGTAATATAAAACGGGTCATCAACCTTTATTACTGTAGGCTCAATAAACCAGCCCTTGCTCTTGTTGTAACCGCCGCCGGCAACAATTTCAACGCTTTTATCAGCTTTGGCGGCGTCAATATATTTAGCCAGCTTGTCAAATGATTTCTCATCAATTACGGCATTGATAAAATTTTCAAAATTCTCTACCGGGCCCATTTTGAATGAGGCCATGTCCTGCTGCATTTTTTCCTTAACGGCAGGCCACAGGGACGCGGGAACGTAGGCCCTTGAAGCTGCCGAACATTTTTGTCCCTGGTATTCAAATGCGCCGCGAACCAGGGCGGTACCCACTACATCGGCATCGGCGCTTGCATGGGCTAAAACAAAGTCTTTGCCGCCGGTTTCGCCAACTATGCGCGGGTAGGTTTTATATTTATGAATATTGTTGCCAATGGTTTTCCAGATGTTCTGAAACACACCGGTTGATCCGGTAAAGTGGATGCCGGCGAAGTCCGGATGGTTAAATATCACCTCGCCTGCGGTTGGCCCGTCAACATAAACCAGGTTGATAACACCGGCGGGAACGCCTGCTTCTATAAAAACCTGCATCAGCACATTAGCGGCATATATTTGGGTATTGGCCGGTTTCCAAACCACCACATTGCCCATCAGGGCGGCAGAAGTTGGCAGGTTACCGGCAATAGCCGTAAAGTTAAAAGGGGTTAAAGCAAAAACGAAACCTTCCAGCGGGCGTTGTTCCAAACGGTTCCACACACCTTTGCCCGATATTGGTGGCTGCTGCTGGTAAATCTGACTCATGTATTGCACATTAAAGCGCAAAAAGTCTATCAGCTCGCAGGCACTGTCAATTTCGGCCTGGAAAGCATTTTTTGACTGACCGAGCATGGTGGCCGCGTTTATTTTAGCGCGGTAGGGGCCGGCAAGCAGATCGGCAGCTTTTAAAAATATAGCCGCCCTTTGTTCCCATGGAAGATTCTCCCAATCGGCTTTTGCAGCCAGTGCGGCATCGATAGCCGCAGCAACATGGTTTTTATCACCCTGGTGAAAAGTAGCTAAGATGTGCTGATGGTCATGCGGCGGACGGATTTGGGCGGTTTTGCCGCTCCGCACTTCATTGCCGCCAATATACATGGGTATGTCAATCTGCTGGGCGCGTGCTGCATCCAGCGCGGCCCGGAGGGCCGCGCGCTCAACGCTGCGGGGACCGTAATTCAATACAGTCTCGTTCTGCGGAGCAGGAACGTTAAAAAATCCTTTAAGCATAAAATTTGTCAGTTACTACGGCGTAAATATAAGGATTGATGCGCAGATTTTTGAGGGGTGAATGTAAGGATTGCCTTGGATTGACAGAAAGGGGGCGAAGTGCAGGTTTTTGATGTGCGGATGTATTGGTTTAACCCATTTCCACATCTCGTTATAACTTATTATCTTTAACGA
>JBIOHE010000352.1:0-4538 GCA_044448725.1 Sphingobacteriales bacterium
GGGGTACAGGGGGCTAAGGGTAAAGAATCAAGAACCGAGAGCCAAGAACCAGGAACAATGGGTCAGAAAAAGAATCTGGTTGAAATTAATATTTCCACCTGGAACCGGGCTGTTTGCCGTCATTATTTTTTTCCTGATTCCTGGCTCTTGATTCTTGATTCTTCCCCGTTATCTTTACGCTATGAAAGTTTACGGCATCACCAATTGCAACACAGTTAAAAAAAGCGCCCGGCTGGTTTAAAGCGAATCACGTTGAATACCAATTTCGTGATTTTATTGATTTTTATTCAACTTTTTCAGGTTTGAACTTATTCCATTATTCTTTGTAGATTTGTTAAAAACATTGGACATGTTTATATATAAAGACATTATAACTATTGAAGATGGCAAACGGGGCGGAAAACCTTGTATAAGGGGCATGCGCATCTCTGTCGAAGATATTTTGGGGTGGCTGGCTTCCGAAATGTCTATTGACGATATCATAAACGATTTCCCAGAATTAAGCCGGCAGGATATAATTGCAGCGCTCGAATTTTCAGCCATGCGTCAACATAGAACTGTCGTGGCTGCATGACAGTTTTAATCGATCAAAATATATCGCATCGTATTGTGCCGAAAATTGCCTTTTTATTCGATAGATTAGATCACGTAAAAACCAATGCCTGGACTAATTGGCAGGATTATGATATTTTTATGCGTGCCCGGCACTTGCGATATGATGCTATAATTACGCTTGATGACGATTTCAACAAACTGTTACTAATACATGGCACGCCGCCGAAAATTATATGGCTAAAAACTGGCAACTGCTCGACTGCTAAACTAACGGAGGTGATCCTTTCACACAAGGAAGTAATTCATAATTTCCTGTTAGAAATTGATTTTGATTGCCTGGAACTGTACGGATAATTTTAATATTCATTCTTTTTTATTTTGGCCTTTTAGCGAGTGATCAGTTTTGAGTAACGATGGCAGTAGCACTTGCGAGTTTAGGGAGTTAGTGACGACTTCTTTTTTAAGATTTTCGGACTTTCTGGATTTTCAGATATTTTTTCCAATCAACCAATCTCCTATATTTACCCCATGAAAGTTTACGGCATCACCAACTGCAACACAGTAAAAAAAGCGCTCGACTGGCTGAAAGTCAATCATGTAGCATACGAATTTCACGATTTTAAAAAGCTTGGCATCAGCCCTGAAAAGCTACAGGAATGGGACGCCAAAGCAGGCTACGAAAAGTTTATGAACAAGCAGGGCCTTACCTGGAAACAGCTTGACCCGGAGGTAAAAGAAAGCATCAAAACAAAAGAGGACGCATTAAAGCTGCTGCAACAAAAAACCAGTATGATTAAACGCCCGGTTATTGAAAAAGATGGCTTTTTGTTTTTTGGCTTTGATGAAGGGGCCTATAAGCAATTATTGAGTTATTGATTGAAAAGACAGGAAAGCTATAATTCATTAATTCCTAAATTCAACAATTCACTAACTCAATAATTCACTAATTATCTCAATTGTAACTAAATCGCTACTTCAACAAATCAATAATTCAAAAATTCAGTAATTCAAAATTAAGATGCTATACTTGTTTTTTGTAACTGATCAAATTATTGAAAATGAAATTAAACCTGATTGCCGGTTTTACACTGGCCTTTTTGGCGGTGACTGCTATAAGCCAGGCCCAACAACCTGCTACTGCCACTGCTACAAATACGACTGCTACGCAGCCCGCCACCAATTATGACTACCACGAAACCTTCGGGCCGTTGTTTTATACCAAAAATGGTACTGAATACCGCGCGGCAAACGGCGAACCCGGCCCGAAATACTGGCAAAACAGGGCCGACTACCAGTTGGCAGCCAGCTTAAATGATGAAATTAACGAAATTACAGGGTCGGAGGTATTAACTTATACCAACAACAGCCCCCAAAAGCTGGGGTATTTGTGGATGAACCTTGAACAAAATCTTTTCAGGCTCGATTCACGGGGAACCGCCATCGTGCCTTTATCGGGCAGCCGCAACTGGGGCAGGGGCCAGTTGTTTGATGCCGGGTATAAGATCAGGTCGATAAAATTAGCAGGCAAAGGCGACGATGCGGAGTTAAAATTTCTGGTATCCGATACAAGGATGCAGGTTTTCCTGCCAAAAGAGGTAGCTGCCAATGGAGGACAGGTTAAATTAAAGATCGAATACTCCTTTATTTCTCCTGATTACGGGTCGGACCGTATGGGGATACAGGCCACTAAAAACGGAAAGATATTCCAGGTAGCGCAGTGGTATCCGCGTATGTGTGTTTATGATGATATATACGGCTGGAATACCATCCCCTATACTGGTCCGGGTGAGTTTTACCTCGAATATGGTGATTTCGACCTGAAAATTACCGCGCCGGCCAAAGATATTGTGCTTGGTTCCGGCGAATTAATGAACCCGCAGGATGTTTATACCCCTGAGCAGCTAAAACGCTGGGAACAGGCTAAAAACAGTGAAACTACAGTAGTAATACGTTCAGCGGCCGAAGTTACCGACCCGGCTTCCCGTCCTACAGGAAAAAAGGAATTAACCTGGCACTTTATTATAAAAAATGCCCGCGATGCTTCGTGGGCCGCTTCTTCGGCTTTTATTGTTGACGCAGCTAAGATGAACCTGCCAGGCGGCAAGCCATCTATCGCCATTTCTGCCTACCCGGTGGAGAGTGATGGGAATGATGCCTGGGGGCGTTCTACTGAATATGTTAAAAAGTCGATTGAATATAATTCGGCCAAATGGTTTGAATTTCCCTACCCGGCCGCAACTGCCGTTGCCGGAATTGTTGGCGGTATGGAATACCCTGGTATAGTTTTTTGCGGGTATAAAGCTAAAGGTGTAAGGCTTTGGAGTGTTAATGACCATGAATTTGGTCATACCTGGTTTCCGATGATCGTTGGATCGAACGAGCGTTTATACGGCTGGATGGACGAAGGTTTTAATACCTTCATCAATACCCTGTCAACCGCCGATTTTAACAATGGCGAATACAAAAGCAAGAGGCCGGCGGATATGCACCGCATTGCCACGTTTTTTACCCCTCCCGGTTTGGAGCCGATGATGAGCCAGCCGGCTAATCTGCGCGAAAGAAATACCGGAACCCTGTTGTATTCAAAACCAAGCGCCGGGCTTGTGTTGCTGCGCGAGCAGATCCTGGGGCCCGAGCGGTTTGATTTCGCCTTTAAGACTTACATTGATAAATGGGCCTTCAAACACCCTACCCCCGATGACTTTTTCCGCACCATAGAAAATGCCGCCGGCGAGAACCTGCAATGGTTCTGGCGGGGCTGGTTTATGAACAACTGGCGTTTGGACGTTGCCGTGCGCGAAGTGAAATATGTGGACAATGACCCGGCAAAGGGTGCATTGATCACTATTGACAACCTCGAAAAGATGGCCATGCCGGTGATCCTTGAAATTAAGACGGTTAGCGGTAAAACAGACCGCGTGAAGCTGCCGGTTGAGATATGGGAACGCAACAGCACCTGGACCTTTAAATATCCATCCACAGAAGAGCTTCAGTCGGTGACCTACGATCCTGATAAAGTACTTCCCGATTTTAATCCGGATAATAACGTGTGGAGTAAAAAGTAGTGATTGGAGATTAGTCTTGAAATATGGCTAATCTCCGATCTTCAACCTTGAACCATTTTCCCTTAACTTCCAACCTCTAATCTCCAATCGCTAACCTCTAATTATTAATTATAAAACAAAATCTTTATCGCAAAAAAATAGTTAACTTACATAATAAATCTTCTCCTATGCAAGTCAGGTATTTTTTTGCCGTATTTATTTGTTTTATAGTTGGTTCTGTAAATGCGCAAACCCTTTTAAAAGGTACTGTGTATGAAAATATGACAACTAATAAACTGGAGAATGTTTTTATCAGGGACAAAAACACCAAACAGCTTGCGCTTACTGATAAAAACGGGAACTTTCAAATCGCGACCGGGGCAGGCCACCTGCTCATTTTCGACTCGCCGGGTTATGTTTCCGATACTTTGTATGTTATTGATTTAACAAACAAAAAGATCATGCTGCAGCCGATAACTATTGCTTTGCGGGAAGTAAACGTAAGTTCCACCAGGATACAGTTCGACCCACATAAGGAATACCCCGAGGTATATCAAAAAAGTAAGGTCTATATCATGTCGCCAAGCAGCTGGTTCAGCAAAGAAGGTAAGGATGCGAGGCGGCTTAAACAATATTTTAAACACGAAGCGGAAGAACGGCATATCGACGCGGTGTTTACCCGCGCTTATGTGGGCAGCATTGTGCCCCTGAAAGGCCAGGAACTGGAAGATTTTATGACGATGTACCGGCCCGCCTACGCTTTTTTAATGAGCAATAACAGCGAATCGATGGCTGTGTATATCAACGACAGCTATAAAAAGTACGAGGCGCTGCCGCCTGCGAAACGTGCGGTAACCAGATTGTCGGATACGAGCCATGTTAGTTTGAAGCGCTGAGGTTTTGGGTGGCCCCCCGTCTTTTTAAGGTACAGTACTTAAA
>JBIOHE010000353.1:0-4477 GCA_044448725.1 Sphingobacteriales bacterium
TAATTCTGCGTATTAATGCCGGTTAAGATAACTGAGAATTTGTAAAAATTTTATAAGTTAAAGTTGTGGATGTTGATTTGTTAATTATTGTTTGTCGCGGAAATTTCCGGGACGTTCATTTCACCAAAATTTATTAAAAAACCCATATTTGCTGGTATAATCTGTTGCAAATTATAATAAAAGGATGTCGTTTAAAAGCAAGCTCTTATTACTTATCCAAAACGATAACACCATTTATCAACTGTTGCTTGTTGGGTTGCTTATTGCGAGCCCGGCTTTGCATTACCTTTGTTATTATAATTCATACGACCCCTTATGGCTCCGGGAAATAAACAGCGGCTTATGTTTGGGTGCCATTGGTTTTTCATTTTATCCCGATAAATTTCTCTGCAAATCAAGCCAGTATCTCACTATTATATCATTTTTGGCAATTAATAACTGCCTTTTGCTAAGCAAAAACGGGTTCGGGCAGGTATATCTTTTTAGTTCAATAAGCATTTTTATAGCGTTAACCTTATTTTGTAAAAAGCGCTGGGAGTTTGTCGCCGTCTGTATCCTGAATTTGATTGCCACCGTTATTGCCTATATTACAGCCCCAGTATTACATATTTCAATTGCGGTGCTGGTGGCTTTACTGCTGATATTCACATTTATTGCATACATATCATTTTTAGTGATGATGGTACGTAAACTCAGGTTTAAAAAATCTGTAAACAACGTTACTGCGCTTAACCAAAGCCTTATGTTCAATGACGAAAAGTTGCGCGAAAAACGTAAAAATCTGAACTCCCTGATCAACTCCTTAAACGATATTATTTTTGAATTTGATGAAAATAAAATTTGTCTCAGTACCTGGTTCCGGCGCATTGAAGGAAGGGTAATTGATCCGCAAACATGCGTAGGGAAAAGGCTCGAAGAGATTTTAGGGAATGAGAAAGCAAAAAAATTTAATGACGCATTAGATTATGTTATAAAAACCAGAGAGCAAACCTCGCTTGAATTCCCTTCTGATTTTGGTACAGACAGGTGGTTCATTGCCCGGATGGCGCCTGTATATGACAAAAACGGCGACTATACTTTTCACATTTCAGCGTCGGTAACCGATATTTCGGAGCAAAAAAAATATGCCGATGCTTTAAAAGAAAATGAGGCTTTGCTGCTCGAAGCCCAGGCAATTACCAAAATCGGCAATTGGTGGTACGACCATTATACAAAAGAAACCTATTGGTCAAAAAGCCTGTACAACATACTCGAAATTGAAAACATTCCCGAGGGCGTCAGTAAATACAGTTATTATATAAGCCTTATCCATCCGGACAACAGGGACAATGCTTATAAATATTTTTCAACAATACAGGAAGCCAACGACAGTCAGCTTGAGTATAAACTAATTACCCCAGCAGGCAATTTAAAGTATTTCAGGGCCCTGAAAGGCGAACTGGTGAGGGATGAAAACGGCAGGCCTAAGCGCAGTTTTGGCGTTCTGCAGGACATCACTGAAAGTAAATTATCCGAAAAGATCATCAAAATAAGCCAGGCAGAATTAATGGAGGCCCAAACCATCGCCAAAATAGGGAACTGGACGTGGGACCTCACTTTAAACAGGGCCACCTGGTCTGATGAAATATATAACATTTACGAAATTGACCGTGGGGAAGCCTCTGAAAGTAATTTTATTAAATTGCTGGCAAGGTATGTTCACCCGAATGACCGGTCGATACTAAGGGAACATTTAAAAGATATTGCAAACATCAGGCACGGTTCATACGAATACCGCGTAATCACGCCCAAAGGCAATGTTAAATACGTTAGCATTATCATCGGAAAATTAATGCGGCGGGATGATGGAACTGTGCGTAAAATTATCGGCACTTTACAGGACGTAACTGAACGCAGGCAAGCCGAAATTGAATACCGGAGAACAGAAAATAAATATCAGCTGGTGCTGGAAACCATTAAAATGCCCGCAGTATCGGTAGATAATAACTATAAAGTTATTTTTTGCAATAAGTATATGGCCGATTTACTTGGCTATGACCAACAGGAAATACTGGGTTTAAACTGGGCCGAAAAATTCGTACCTGAAAACTTAAGGGGCAATACATCAGAACTATTTGAGAGCGAGTCATTTAAACCACAAAACGTTAATACGGTGATATGCCGGAATGGGGACCGCCGCATTATCAGCTGGCAAAACACCATAAGTTATGATGATAACGGCAAGATCAAAGAAGTTACCGGTATTGGCGAGGATATAACCGACCGGGAAAAGGCAACCCAGCAGTTAATATCAGCAAAAGAGCAGGCCGAAAAATCATCACACTTTAAATCTGAGTTTCTGTCGATTATGAGTCATGAGATCAGGACCCCGATGAATGCCGTTATCGGCACAACAAACTTGCTTTTAAGCGAAGACCCCAAACCCGAACAGATGGAATATCTGAACACCCTTAAATTTTCGGGGGAAAACCTGCTGGCCATTATAAATGATATTTTGGACTATAATAAAATAGAAGCCGGTAAATTGGAACTTAATAAAATACCATTCAATATTTATCATCTGGCCCAAAAGATAAAACAATCGTTTTATGCAAAGGCGTCGGAAAAAGGATTGGACGTTGAATTAATTATTGATGACACCATACCGGGATATTTAATGGGTGACCAGATCCGGCTGGGCCAGGTGTTAAATAACCTGTTGAGCAATGCAGTTAAATTTACACACAAGGGCAAAGTAACGGTGAAGCTTGAGAAAGAAGCTTTACATACTTCAAATGTGGCAATTAAGTTTACCGTTGCAGATACCGGAATAGGTATTGCCGCCGAAAACCTGGCAATAATATTCGATCCTTTTGAACAGGAATCGCAGACTACAGATAATGATTACGGTGGCACGGGGCTGGGCCTTGCAATTACAAAACGACTGGTGGAGCTTCATAAAGGTAAAATTTCAGTTATCAGCGAGCCCGGGAAAGGGACCGCATTTGCCTTTTCAATCGTGCTTAACATTGCCAAACATGAGCCCCAAAAAGACAATATACACTCACCCGCTTTAACTGACAGCGCAACCACTGACCTGCCGGGCATGCGTGTGCTGCTTGTTGATGATAATAAAATGAATTTGCTTATCGCATCAAAATTCCTTAAAAAATGGCAGGTGGAAGTTGATGAAGCGATCAGCGGGAGCCTCGCAGTTGAAATGGCCAATGACAATAATTATGATCTGATTATAATGGACCTGCAAATGCCTGTAATGGACGGTTTTGAAGCAACCGGGATAATTAAGAAAACAAACCCCGGCATACCCGTTATCGCGCTCACGGCGGATGCCATGCCCGAAACCCATAATAAAGCCTTCGAAGCCGGAATGTGCGACTACCTGACCAAACCCTTTGTACCCCACGTGCTGTTTGAGAAAGTATCAAAGTATTATGCACCTGTGCAGGCAGCGGGCAGTAAGCAGTAAGCAGCTGACAGTTTGCAGTTTGCAATGGGCAGTAGGCAGTAAGCAGTGAAGAACCTTCACGCAACTCACTAACTCACCATTCACAACTCACTAATTCACACAACTCACTAATTCACTAATTAGACCTGATCGCTTCCACAGGGTCCATGCGGGCTGCGAAATAGGCGGGTATAATACCTGATATTATGCCGATTGTGACCGACGTTCCGATACCGATGATAATGTTTTTAATATCGAGCACAACTTTTATATCGGCCGTTGCGCTAACCAAAGCAGTTACGCCATAAACCATAGCGAGGCCTATGATGCCCCCCATTAAGCAGAGCATGATTGACTCAATTAAAAACTGAAGTAAAATAAAATAACTTTTTGCACCAAGCGATTTTTGAATACCTATAATATTGGTACGCTCCTTTACCGAAACAAACATGATATTGGCAATTCCAAACCCGCCAACAAGGATTGAAAAAAGCCCTATAATTAAACCTACCGTGTGTAATACACTAAAAACCACATCAAGTTGATTTGAAAGTATTGTTGTTTTATTTAATGCAAAACTATCATCTTCGCCCGGCCGCAAACGCCTTATGGAACGCATTAATCCCCTTAACTCATTTTCAACTTCAACATCGGTAATTCCATCTTTACCGCGCACAATAATATTGGGAAAATAATTAGCGCTCTGTACGTCAACAAGGTTTTTTGCAAAGTTTAAAGGCAATAATATCTCTTTGTCATCGGTTATCCCCAATATGTCGTTACCTTCTTTTTTATACACACCGATAACGGTAACATTGCGTCCCATTATTTTTAACTGCTTGCCGACAGCCCCGCCATTCGGAAACAAATCCTGGGCAATATCATAACCAATAACGGTAACCGGGCTGCCCGCCCTTGATTCCAGACCTGTAAAATACCTTCCTTCTGAAAAATCAAAATTCCAGGTTTTATCATGGTCATGGGTAGTCGCGTCAATCTGGGCGCCGTCAACGGTATTGCTTTTATATTTAA
>JBIOHE010000354.1:0-4476 GCA_044448725.1 Sphingobacteriales bacterium
ATAAAGCGAAGGGAGCGAAACCCATTGTCCACTCCAATCACAAATTGGCCTTATCCATAACCGGTTAAATAATTGTTGTTGAATTAACACTTAATTTTTCAGAAAAAAAAATTTTTCTGAAAAATTTTAAATTTATTCCTTAGAAGCTGTCCAAAAACTGATAAACAAGGGATCAAGGCCATTTGCAAACGCTTATGAACCGTCTATGGGGCCCGGGTAATATATTTACCATCAGCAAAAGTAAACAACCAGCCTTCACAAGGGCTGCTATCAGATTACAATTTTTCAGGCTCAGGCTGATATTGATGCATTTATGTTTACAGCCGGAAAGGGGCAGGCACCCGAATAAACCAAACAATAACACTGTTTTGCATAGCAGATTACTTACAAAATGAACTTTAATCCGGGTATCAGACTATGTTAACACGAAAAACCAAATGGAATACAAGCGATCGAAAGTCCGCAGGCTATGGTTAAAAGGCAGGCAACATAAACTAATTAAAATAAAAGGCTTTTTAATTAGCTTTGAATGCATTGAATAACCATTATTTTAAAACTGGTTTTTATTAATTTACGGAAACATGAAGAATAAATCTGACAGGCGTGTATTCTTAAAAAATATAGGCGTCGGAGGCGTAGCATCGCTATTGCCCGCAGGAAATTTTGCGCTTGCTCAACCGAAGGAACCTGGTGTAAACGACCCTCAGCATGAAGGTGTAGATCCAACAAAACACCAATATAATTCAACTTATACCGGTGAGCATCTGAACAGGGTGGCTTTCCCAATTGGCGGACTTGGGGCTGGTATGATATGTATCGAAGGCAGCGGGGCTATTTCGCATGTTTCGGTAAGAAACAAACCTGAAATTTTTAATGAGCCGGGGATTTTTGCAGCTATATGCATTAAGGGTGGAAAAAACGGCGCCAAGTTGCTGGAAGGGCCCGTGCCTGATTGGAAAAAATTTGGCTTACACGATGCAGCTAACGGATTGGGAGGTGCAACAACAGGATTACCCCATTTTCACAAAGCGGTTTTTAAAGCGCGTTTTCCTTTTGGGTATTTGGATATAACAGATAATGATATACCACTGAAGGTTGAAATAACCGGATGGAGTCCGTTTATCCCCACTGATGATGATAATTCCAGTTTGCCTGTTGGTGCTTTGGAATATAAATTTACCAATTCGGGTAATGCCCGGATTGACGCCGTTTTTTCCTTCAACTCAAAAAATTTTTTGAAAACCGACGATGGAAAAAATGCCATCACATCTATTCAAAACGGCTATATTTTAAAAGACGCAGGAACTTCGGAAAAACCATTTAAAACCGATTTTTCAATTTTTACCGATGATGATAATACCCTTGTTGACCATTGCTGGTTTCGGGGAGGATGGTGGGACCCGGCGACCATGGCCTGGAACAGGGTAAAAAATGGTGAAACCAAAACATCACCGCCGGTAGAAGCGGATGCTCCGGGAGCAAGCCTTTTTGTGCCGTTTGAACTTTTACCGGGTAAAGTGAAAGTGATACGGGTAATGATGGCGTGGTACACGCCCGATTCTGAACTTACTTTTGGCAAGATGGGTTCAAGAAAAGAAAATTGCGACCCCGATACCGGTTGCTGCAATACACCGGCCGATTTGGATATTGATAAATACGATAAACACTTTAACGGCAAGTTTTACAAACCATGGTACAGCAGCCGGTTCAGCAGCATAGAAGATGTATCCGGTTACTGGAAACAGCACTATGGTGAATTAAAGAAAAATTCAGAACTTTTTAAAAATGCCTTTTTTGCGGGCACATTACCTCCCGAAGTAACGGAGGCGGTTGCTTCTAACCTGTCGATATTGAAATCACCTACTGTGATGCGCCAGTTCGACGGACGTTTATGGAGTTTTGAGGGCTGCGGTGATACCTGGGGCTGTTGCCATGGCTCCTGTACACATGTTTGGAATTATGCCCAGGCTATTCCGCATTTGTTCCCTGCACTTGAAAGGAGTTTAAGGCATACGGAATTTTGTGAGAGTCAGGATGCAGCCGGACATCAAACCTTCAGGGCAAATTTACCTATACAGCCAACCACCCACGATTTTCACGCGGCGGCGGACGGGCAACTGGGCGGTATAATGAAGGTTTACCGCGAATGGCGGATAAGCGGGGATAAAGCATGGTTAAAAAAAATGTACCCCATGGTAAAAGTAAGTATGGATTACTGCATCAGTACCTGGGACCCGCGCCACAAAGGGGTAATTGAAGAGCCGCACCACAATACTTACGATATTGAATTTTGGGGCCCCGACGGTATGCATACCAGCTTTTACATTGGCGCATTAAACGCTATAAGCGCTATGGGTAAGTTTTTAGGGAAAGATGTTTCGCAATATGAGGCGCTATCGGTAAAAGGAAAAGAAATGATCGAAACTGAATTGTACGATGGTGAATATTTTATCCAGAAAATAAAATTCACAGGGCTTAATGCGAAGAATCCCGCCACCGAACAGTCATTTGGGGGTGAATATTCAAAAGAAGCGATAGACCTGCTTGAGAAAGAGGGGCCGAAATATCAGTATGGCAGTGGCTGTTTATCTGATGGTATTTTAGGCTCCTGGATCGGAAATATGTGCGGTGTAAATGACACTATTGACGCTGCGAAAATAAAAAGTCATTTGCTGGCTGTTCACAAATACAATTTCAAACAAAATTTAAGTGAACACGCCAACCCGCAGCGGCCAACATACGCCTTGGGCGATGAAGGTGGCTTGCTGTTGTGCAGCTGGCCAAAAGGCGGAAAACTTTCATTGCCTTTTGTATATAGCGACGAGGTTTGGACAGGCATTGAACATCAGGTAGCCTCGCACCTTATGATGACAGGGCACGTAAAAGAAGGTTTGGAGATACTGAGAGCCTCCCGTGACCGGTACAACGGTCGCGTAAGAAACCCTTTTAATGAATATGAGTGCGGCAGCTGGTATGCACGTGCATTATCAAGCTACGGGTATTTGCAGGCGCTGACAGGCGTACGCTACGATGCTGTAGATAAAACCCTTTTTATCGATTCGAAAATTGGTGATTTTACAGTGTTTATATCAACAGAAACCGGTTTTGGAACTGTTAGCCTCAACAAGGGAAAGCCATCCGTTGATGTTGTATATGGAGCTGTCAGTATCGAAAAAGTTGTTGTTTCGGGCAGGCAAGTTGCTTTAAACCATAAAGTTTAATTAATGTAAATTAAAAAACGATGATAGTAGAACTTAATAGGATAGTATCGTTAAGATATACTGTGAAAAACAACCAGGGTGAAGTTTTAGAAGATATTATGGCCGGTGATCCGGTAGATTATCTGCACGGATCGGGTAGTATTTTACCGGCATTGGAGTCGGGCGTTGAAGGGTTGCAAGCCGGGGACATAAAATTGATTGTTTTAAATGATGACACTGCAGATTCCGGCGAAAGTTATTTTATAGATGTGGTTATTGATAATATAAGGGAAGCAACCATTGCCGAATTACAAAATGGCAACCCCGAACAGAAACCCATGGATAAATCCTGCGGGAGCGGCTGTTGTTGCTGATTTAAGAAAGAAAAAGCTATTTGGCGCCTCCTTAACTATTGATGTTTCAGCTTTGGGTGAACCTATTTTAACAATCATTGCGCCACATCACCGGTAGCCTTATCGTTTTCAAAACCTGGGGGTAGCCTGCCTTTGGTATATTCATTATAAAGCCAGGGGTCGCCAAATGCAAAAACAGTCCCTTTGCCATACCTTGTTATGGCATGGTTTTGCGGGTCATCATTAAAACAGATGCCAAATCTGGCAGCTAAATTATTGAAGTGATGCAATTCCACATGTGCGCCGGCATTAGCCAGCATTGCCAGTACACCACCAGCTTTAACCTGTTTACAAATCGCCTCAATATCTCCCTCCTGAATGTAATGCGGACCGCGGTTTACTTTTTTGGTATCAGGATTAACAGTTATATAAATATTGGTATCTTTTAAATTTTCACCCGTTGGCGCAGCATCCAATGACTTTAACCAGGCATGATTTTTTTTGAAGATATCGCCCCATTTTGAATATCCGGTATTAGCGGTATCTTCCCACAGGTAATGAAAGCGTTCCGGCTGGCCGGATACATTCGTATGGATTTGTTATAAAAATAATAATCAGGTGTAACAGTTTGAAATATCCATCGGGCATGCAATTTTAGTTTTATATTTGATAACCAACCACATACCCTTTGAGTATAAAACTAAAAATTGCACGTCATCAGCACTACCAGACAATTAAGTTGAAACAAAATGTGGGTGTAGTAACGGCAAAAAGCAAGACTTGTCAGTTTAGAGAAACATGAATTAAAAAATGATTTTATTGTTATTTACACACTTATTAATCGCTATAAAAATCAACGCGGTTATTAAAACGAAACTGTTTCATTTATGCTATCATACAGGCTATTATCACTATATTTTCAA
>JBIOHE010000355.1:0-4453 GCA_044448725.1 Sphingobacteriales bacterium
ATTCTCTACTACTAATGCAGCCGGTTGCGATTCGGTGGCTACACTTATATTGACTGTCAGTGATACCACAACTTCTACAACCAATATCACCCGTTGCTCAAGCCAACTCCCTTACAGCTGGAATGGCACGAACTATAATGTTTCCGGTACTTATACATTTACTACAACCAATGCTGCTGGATGTGATTCAGTGGCTACATTGATATTAACCGTCAGTGATACAACTACATCAATAACAAATGTCACCCGTTGTTCTAACCAGGTACCTTACAACTGGAATGGCACGAACTATAATGTTTCCGGTACTTATACATTCTCTACCACTAATGCAGCTGGTTGTGACTCTGTTGCTGCACTCGTATTAACAGTTAACGATACGACCAGATCCAGGACCCGTGTTAACATTTGCTCTAACCAGGTACCTTACAACTGGAACGGAACAAATTATAATGTATCAGGTATTTATAAATTCTTTACCATCAATGCAGCTGGTTGTGATTCGGTAGCAACACTAATCTTAAATATTAGTGATACAGTTACTTCTGTTACCCATATCAGACTTTGCTCAAATCAACTGCCCTACAACTGGAACGGCACTAACTATAATGTTTCGGGTACTTACATGTTCACTACCACCAGTGTTGCAGGTTGCGATTCGATAGCAACACTCGTATTAAATATTAACGATGTAGATACTTCTACAACAAGTGTCAAACTTTGTTCCAACCAGTTACCCTATTTGTGGAATGGTACGAACTACAATATATCGGGTACATATACTTTCACTATTACCAATGCAGCAGGTTGTGATTCCATTGCTATACTGGTATTAAATGTTAGCGATACAGCTACTTCTACAACAAATGTCAAACTTTGCTCCAACCAGTTACCCTATTTGTGGAACGGTATTAACTATAATGTATCCGGCAGTTATACTTTCACTACAACAAGTTCTACAGGATGTGATTCGATAGCTACACTCAATTTAACAATCAGTTCAGTTCTGACAGTTACAATAGATACTGCTGTCAGCGCTAATGCGATTCCTTTCACATGGAATGGAATAAACATTAATTCAGCAGGATCTTATCCGTTTACAACGACAAGTTCTGCTGGTTGTGATTCTATCACCACTCTCAACGTAACTGTTGAGGCGCTTCCAACAGCCACTATATCCGGAGGCGGGACAGTATGTGCAGGTTCAAGTGTTAAACTATTTGTAGCTCTGACAGGTACAGCTCCATTCCAGTTCACTTATACAGATGGAAGACGAGTTCAAAGAGTTTCTTCTATTTTTTCATCTCCTTATGAACTCGACGTTTTTGTCGAAGACACCACTACCTTTACTATTACCAGTGTAAGCGATGCCAATTATTCTAAGGTAGCGGATAATAGTTCTACTACTGTTAATGTCATACCGGCGATACCTGGTATTCGCTATCCAACTATTATTACTGATCCAAATGTGGCCACACAACTTAGCGCAAGAAGTTTATCCGGCTATAATACTTATCAATGGAATCCGCCAGTTGGATTAAATTCTTATTCTGTTATTGATCCTGTATTCAATTATAATAAGCGAACTGAATACACGATCACGATGACTTCCGATATAGGATGTGCCGTAACCGATACTCAACTTGTAAACATTAAATCCCCGGCCCTATTGATCGAAGATCTTTTTGTACCGAAAGCATGGTCGCCGAATGGTGACGGGCACAATGACAAATTATATGGGATCCCGGTAAATATCAGAGAGCTCAGGTTCTTCCGGATATTTAACCGTTGGGGACAATTAGTATTTGAAACCAATACACTTGGATTTGGTTGGGATGGAATATTTAAAGGCAAGCCCCAGGTGATGGATGTTTATACCTGGACGGCGGAAGCCATAGGACTAAGCGGAAAAGTCATTAAGAAAAGTGGTAACTCAGTTTTATTACGATAAAACTTTTGTAAGATGAAAAAGCTAAAAAACAGTTTATGTATTCTTTGCCTCCTTTTAACAGGAGAAAGAATAGTTGCGCAAGATCCCAGTTTCTCGCAGTTTTTTGCGTCGCCATTGAATATCAACCCGGCATTAACCGGAAATATCAATGAAAAGTGGCGGTTGATTTCCAATTACAGAAATCAGTGGAGCGGCGTGGGAAATCCCTATTCAACCGGAACTATTTCGGCCGACAATAAAATATTTCAAAATCTTCCGGGTAACTATGTGGATGAAAATACAAGAATAGCGATCGGTGGAATGATGATGTATGACGAAGCCATGGGAGGAGCTTTGAAAAGTAATTATGCTTCCTTCAATGTATCGGGCAATGTACGTCTTGCCACCGGAAACGGCTATGAACAAAATGGCGCCAAAATCAGGCACCTTAGTAAAATAAAAATGGATCAGGGAGCCGAACAAAGATTAGGCGTAGGTATCGGAATTGCTTATGGTAACCGGAGACTTGACGTAAGTAAATTGAATTTTGCAGAACAATTTAATGGTAGTGGTTTTGATACGAATCTCCCAACCGGCGAAACTGCTTTATCAAATATGAAACCTTATCTTTCTACCAGTGCAGGACTTTTATATTCGTATATCACCGATAACAGCAATTTTGATCTGGGTGTGTCAGCATTTCATTTTAATAAGCCCAAGCAAACATTTTTAAACGACCCCAACCAGTTTTTAGCTACCAGATATGTAGTGCATGCAAATTTTGAAAAAACTCTTACAGACCAGGTTGTTTTTAACTCTAATGGAATTTACCAATATCAGTCCGG
The DNA here is from genome assembly GCA_044448725.1 of Sphingobacteriales bacterium. Classification (GTDB taxonomy): domain Bacteria; phylum Bacteroidota; class Bacteroidia; order Sphingobacteriales; family Sphingobacteriaceae; genus Mucilaginibacter. The sequence goes on from JBIOHE010000355.1 coordinate 2,773, forward strand.
CGCCAGTTATTTTTCAATTGGAGGCGCTTTTGGTTATAGTATGCAAACCACAGATGAAAAAGATATGATCATTAATGCAGGATTGTGGTATTGGTCAAATAATGCCGTGATTCCTTATGTGGGATTCAGTTATGAAAATTACCAGGTTGGATTAACGTATGATATGAATGTTTCCAAACTTTCTGCGGCTGCACGAAGAGCACAGACATTTGAACTTTGCCTGATAATCAGAGGTGGCGAAAAACCATCTTCTGGTGTGATCCCGGCACCATGGAAGTAATTTTTTTTACTCACCCCAGCCCTCTCTGCTGGCGCAAAGAGGGAGAAAGTATAGTCTAAACTACTGTTTATTCTACTCTATGTAATTCAAAAGAAGCGATGGCAATAGTGAGCTTACCTTAATAGTTCATTATTTTTTTCACCAGAACTGTATTCTTCTTAATTTCCTGCCCTTAACTCATCCGGATGCAAAAAACTATTGCAGGAAAGAAAACGAATTATCTTTTGCCATTGATACTTGTTACCAGTTTATTTTTTTTATGGGCTTTTCTACACAATACCAATCCTATTCTTATTCCGCATTTAAAAAAGGCCTGCCAGTTAAGCGATACTCAATCTGCTTTCATTGATACAGCGGTATATATAGGTTATTTCCTGGTTGCATTGCCGGCAGGATGGTTCATGCATAAATACGGATATAAAAAAGGAATCCTTTTCGGATTAACTCTCTATGGAATTGGCGCATTATTATTTTTCCCTGCTGCTTCCGGGCGCAGTTATATTTTTTTTCTTGTTGCCTTGTTTGTTATTGCCAGCGGAGCTACATTTCTGGAAACCGTTGCTAATCCTTATATAACTAAATTAGGCGATAAAGAAACTTCCGAACTACGTTTGAATTTTGCGCAGTCATTTAATGGTGTTGGTGCATTTATGGCTCCCATTCTGGGAGGACAATTTATTCTTTCGGGAGTGGAGCACAGCACACAGGAATTAAAACAGATGTCGCCTGAACAACTTAATTCTTATTTGTTGTCGGAAGCTTCAACGGTAAAAATTCCATACCTGGTAATCGCTGCAGTAGTTTTTGTTGTCGCTATTCTTTTTCTCATAGTCCGTATTCCTGAAATTAAAGAAAGGGATATTGATGAGCCAAAAAGTTTTTCTTTGAAAATATTTCGTCACCGCCATGTTAGCTGGGCAGTCATTGCCCAGTTTTTTTATGTTGGAGCACAAGTGGGGGTAGGAAGTTTTTTTATCCGTTTTTGTAAAGAGTTGATGAACCTGCCGGAAAAGAAAGCGGCAATCTGGTGGGGCACTATTGCCATGGTTGGTTTTATGACCGGGCGTTTTGCAGGAACTTTTTTTACGCGTTATATAAAGCCCGCCAGGCTTTTATCGCTCTATGCAATCATCAATGTTTTTCTTTTGGCAATAACTTTGTTTGCAAAAGGTTCCCTGGCAGTTTATGCATTAATGGCGGTACCATTTTTTGAATCCATTATGTTTCCTACCATTTTTGCATTAGGAATAAAAGATTTAGGGGAAGAAACAAAGATCGCTTCATCTTTTCTCGTCATGTCAATTGTAGGTGGAGCTGTCTTTCCATTATTGATGGGAAGAATATCAGACAGTACAGGAAGTATGCAAAATGCCTACCTTGTTCCGCTGATATGTTTTATAG
>JBIOHE010000356.1:0-4432 GCA_044448725.1 Sphingobacteriales bacterium
AACGACCGTCGATATCAATAAATGTATATACCGCATAGGCGGCTGCTATGGCCAGTATGAGCCAGCCGATTAAAGATACAGGTAAATAAAATATCCCTTTGCGTGTAAACCAGTTTAATTTCATAAAAGTAATTTTTAATAGTTTGATACTTCTTTATTTTAACGAGCTTTCTGGCTTTCGCCTTTTACCTTTCTCCTTTAACCTACAGAAATATTTTCAGTCATTACATAAGCAATAAATACACACACAATGGCCAGGCTGAGCAGGATAAGCAGGATGTTCCACAGTTTTAATTTGATAGTGAAGTTAAACTCTTTTCTTTTGCTTCGCTGCGGATCAATTTGCTCAACCTTTACATGGGTTATAGCCAGGGCATTAATGATGATACAAATAATAGGCAGTACCACTAAAATTATGGGGCCTAAAAATGCAATACCAGGTGTTTTTTCCAGGCTGTCCATCAGCTTAAACATCGCCGCGAACCAGCTCGTACCAACACGGATGTGGGAAAAGTAATACATAAACACACAAAACAAAAAGTAGCAGGGCACAACAATAAGCCATAACCCCAGCGCTGCCGAGCGTTCTGCATTCAAAATGGCCATTTTTACCATTTTGGGATGCTCGGTCGGGTTGATGTCCGGTACCTGTAAATTTTCCATCTGCTTTAAAAAATCATCTTTATCTTTCATGTTAATTACCCATATAATGCAAACCGGGCTTTTGGTTGCAGTGTTAAAGCATATTTCGTAATTTCTCCAGGCCCCGTGATAACAGCGATTTTACTGTCCCTTCGTTTTTATCCAATATTAAACTGATCTCGCTGTTGGTTTTTTGTTCAAAATAACGCAGGGCTATTACTTCCTGGTATTTAAGATCCAGTTTCAGGAGGTTTATCCTGATCAAATTATAATCGTCAAAAGCCTTCAATTCATTTTCGAGGAGTTCGCGTTCATCATCTGCAGCATAATGGAGCAGTTTTTCCATCTGGGGGTTCTCCAGCAATTGCTGTAGTGATTGTGGTTTGTATTTGCTGCTACGGTAATACTGATTGAGTTCATTAGTAGCTATACGGTACAGCCATGCAGAAAGACTAACGCCCCGCCATTTAAAACTGTGGATCTTCAGGAATGCTTTCAAAAAAGTTTCGGCGGCAATGTCTTTTGAAAGATCATAGTCGGCGGTGCGGCGCATGATGTAGCCAAAAACCGGTTTATACCAACAGTCGAACACCGCGCCGAAAGCAGCGGGGTCGGTGCGGCATTGTTCAATAAGCTTGACTTCGTGGTCGGGGTTCATTCTCAGCAAAACAATGCAGATATTGGATTTTAGTTGCAATCTAAATCTACAAAGTTTAAATTCTAAAATTAAAACAAATCCGACATCGAAAATCCGACATCCGAAATCATTCTAAAAGATCCGGCCTTCTTTTCCTGGTCCGCTCCACAGCTTGCTCAAAGCGCCATTTTTCTACTTCGGGGGTATTGCCGCTTAACAGGATATCAGGTACCTTATAGCCATTCCAGTCTGCTGGACGGGTATAAACAGGGGCATCAAGTAAGCCATCCTGAAAAGAATCGGATAAAGCCGAGGTTTCGTCAGATAAAACACCCGGTATCAGCCTTACTATCGCATCTACCACAACAGCCGCCGGCAATTCACCGCCGGAGAGCACATAATCGCCAATCGAGATCTCCCGGGTTACAAAAATATCCCGGATACGCTGGTCGATGCCTTTATAATGGCCGCATAAAATAATAATATTGGTTTTGATAGAAAGCTGGTTAGCGATCTGCTGGTTAAAAGTTTCGCCATCCGGCGACATGAAGATCACCTCATCATAGTCGCGCTCGCTTTTTAGTTTTTCAATGATCCGGGCAAAGGGATCAATGGTCATTACCATGCCGCTGCCGCCGCCGTAGGGGTAGTCATCAACGCTTTTTTGTTTTTGGGTTGAGTAATCCCGCAGGTTATGAACGTGAATCTCAGCGATACCCTTTTTCTGCGCACGCTGTAAAATAGAATGGGCAAAAGGACTTTCAAGTAATCCGGGCAAAACGGTGATGATATCAAAACGCATAGCGCAAAGATAGTTTTTATTGAGGTGAAAGGTAAAAGGTGAAAGCAGAAAGGTTTTTGCAAAAGGGCAGAGACAGGAGATTAGCGATTCGTCTAAAATAAAACCTTGATATTTCGGCAAAAATAACCCAAGGTACAAAAGTAAAGCGTTTTGATTTTTTTACCGCGGAGGTCACTAAGAATGCACTGAGAGCACAGAGAAATATTACTTACCCTTCTTCCAAATGGTGAACAAATAAAATATTAAATTCAAACTCAGCGTTCTTTGTGCCTCCTCTGTATCTCTGCGTTAAAATTTAAGAATGCTTCGTTATATAAGACTGGCACAATTTTCTGCAAATTTCCCAGTGGTGGCCAAAGGGGTCTTTTATCCGGCCAAGCCTGTAGCCATAATCCTGATCGGCAACGGGGTAAATTTCTTCGGCGCCTGCTGCAATTGCCTGCTTTGCCACACCGTCGGGATCAGACACTACCAACCCCATCCGTATAGTACTGCCACCTAATGTTTCCGGACTAAAATTTCCATGCTCCGGCGACTCATCTGCCACAAGGAAACGTACACCATTAATTGACAGCTCTGCGACTACACCACCATCCGGGTCGGTCATGTAAAACAAAACCTCACCGTTAAACGCCTTTTTATAAAATTCAACTGCTGCTGCGCCATTCCTTACTGACAAGGTCGGCAAAAAGGCAGCTTGAAAATCGTCCTTAACTTGATTTTTCATAAAATGTTAACCTATATCGTTTTCTGTTTACCAAATGTCAAAAGCATCACTTTACAAACTTATCTAAAGCTTCCTGGCTCAGTAGTTTTTCAATAATCCACTGATGCCCAAAAGGATCCTTTATCTCCCCCTGCCGGTAGCCGTACGGATAATCCGTAACCGGCGACAGCTCAGTGGCCCCTGCAGCCACAGCCTGTTCCACCACTGCATGTACATCATCTGCGGTTAACCCGATGGTTACGGCTGTCCCGCCGGCCATATCAGGACCAGGGCTCCCGTTGCCCTCTTCATGAAGGCGGAACATGGCGCCATTTATTGAAAACGCTGCAACATGTACGCTGCCATCGGGATTGTTAAGCCGCCACAATTCTATGGCCCCAAAAGCATTTTTATAAAACTCAATATCGGTTATGCCGCTGCTGATTGATAACACCGGCACAAATGTGGTTTTTGCTTCCATTTTTAAATCCATTTTGTGTTGGCTTTTGATTTTTGACTCTTCACGTTTGTTTCTATATAACTTAAGTTATTTTGCCGAGACGCGGTTGCAGCTTCTTCCGGACTTCCGGACTAATCTCCATCTTCCAGCATAAAAACCTCCTCAAGCGGCTTCCCGAATTCCCGCGCAATTTTTAATGCAAGCACGGTTGAAGGTACATATTTATTGCTTTCGATGGTATTGATGGTTTGCCGGGACACGCCTACCTTTTCGGCGAGATCGGCCTGCGTGATGTTTTTTATGGCGCGCTCAACACGGATATTATTTTTCATCGTTATCCCTCCTTTGGTAATGACCGGTTTAGCCTGAAAATAACCCACCTGAAACGAACGATGAAGAAAAAAAGCGGAACCATCAAATTCAAAAATAAGATATGTTCCGTATCTGTGGTCAATATTAAACTGATAATTAAAAGCAGGTAATTCAGATAGATAGCCCATTGCAATGAATCAAGGCGCAATTGCAAGATCTGCTCATCTTCAATTTTCTCCTTTGAGAACGCAACAAAAAAGAGCCCAATCGCCATTAACAGGGTAGTTGCCATAAAAAACAGGTGATGCCCGTTAAACAAACCCTGCCCGGCTGCGCCTTCGGGGTTATCAAAACCAATGTCCTTTCTGAACATAACAAACGGAACATGCACCAGGAAAAGCGCATACCCCAGGTAGCGGAACCAATAGGGAAGTAAAAAGCGTGTTTTCATAATTTGTAAAGTTTGATTTACCAAATGTAAAACAAACTTTACAAACAAACCAATACTTTTGACATTTTTTTTAATTTAAAAAACGTAGAGACGCAATACTTTGCGTCTCTGACTTTGCGTCTCTGACCGAAATGTTCGCTGAATTTATCGCAAATTTCATCATCCTTCAGAGACGCAAAGTATTGCGTCTCTACTTAAATTGCTTTTTTGCTTCGCTCCATTCTATTAATTCGGTATTACTATCGGCTATATTTTGGAGTTCTTTTTTGCCCAATGCTACCTGCCATTCCGGAGGTGTGCCATTGGTTGGCAGTGATTTTTTTGCGTTCAAAAATATCTCTGATTTGTTCTTATCTTCCATGCATTCCGAAACTTATAGTGATAAAATTTAATCAACTTAATATAACCTGATCAACCCAATC
>JBIOHE010000357.1:0-4422 GCA_044448725.1 Sphingobacteriales bacterium
TAAAATTTAAAATTCCAGGTAACTGACGGGATAGGTCTCGGGAAAATACTGGTCTCCACAGCTTCGGTCGTATTCGGCACAGTTTTACTATTCCTGAAAGTTATGATATAAGGGTCCCAGTGTCCTAAAAGGTTATAAATCCCGAATGTCCAGCTGGAATGATATTTTTTATGTTCCTTTCCTTCAAGCGTAGCCCCGATATCAAACCTGTCTGATGAGGGCATACGGTATCCGTTACGCCCGGAATAAGAAAATGTGGTTAACCCGCCGACTTCATATTTTCCGGTTGGATAGGTGACAGCATTGCCGGTTGCATAAACAAATGTGCCCGAAAACGTCCAGCGTTTACTCAACTCGTAGATGCCAACCAATGAAAGATCATGGGTACGGTCTTGCCGGGCCGGAAAATAATTGCCGTTGTTAATTGCTGCAAATTTATTTTCGGTTTTGGATAAGGTATAGCCTATCCAGCCATTAAAGCGGCCGTATTTTTTCTTCAAAAATAATTCAAGGCCGTAGGCACGACCGCTACCGTAAACCAGTTGCGATTCTACATTCTGGTTAATTAAAAGTTGCGCGCCATTTTTGTAATCAATCTGGTTTTGCTGCCATTTGTAATAGACTTCAGCCGAGAATTCAAAAATATTTTCATTGAAATTCTTAAAATAACCGGTTGAAACCTGATCGGAGATCTCCGGTTTGATATTATTGCTGCTCATCACATAAAGATCAGTAGGGGTACTGCTGGTTGAGTTGCTGAGCAGGTGTATGTTTTGCGTATTACGGTTGTAGGATGCTTTGATTGAATTTTGTTCGTTTAGCTGGTAACTTGCGGAAAAACGCGGTTCCAGGTTAAAGTAATCTTTAACTGCTGCCCCTGAAGCATAAGTTGTTGATGTTACCGTATTACCTGCATCATCATAAGTACTGAACGTTCCCGGACCCAGTAAAAACATACCGCTCAACCTTAATCCATACAAAAAAGTTAATTTATCAGTAGCCTTCCAGTCATCACTTACATACGCCGCATTTTCAAAGCCGTACCTTTGTTCGATACTTAAATTATTAAAGCTTGATGTTGAGTTTGTGGTTATGTTACCCGGCGCAATGGTATGATGTAAAATATTTAATCCAAATTTAAGCGTATGGTTATTCCCCATTGAATATTGCAGGTCCTCTTTAAAATTGACGTCGGTTATCTGGGATGTAGCTTTAAAGTAATCATTGCTTTGAAAATCCTCTATGGTATAGTTATAATTGCTAAACACCAGTGAAGTATTGGAAAATAAGCGGTTATTGAAAATATGGTTAAACCTTACAGTGCCGGTTGAATTACCCCAATTGGTACCGAAAGTATTTTTAAGCAGCAAAATATCCTTCCCAAAATATCCTGAAATGTACAATGCATTATTATTGTCAAAATGATAATTTGCTTTTGCATTAAGGTCATAAAAGTAGATGGAACTACCTCGCAGGACGGAGTCTTTCGAAGCTTTGAAAAATACATCGACATAAGTGCGGCGGGCGCTGATCATAAACGACCCTTTATCTTTTACAATAGGGCCTTCAACTTTAAGCCGCGAAGAGATAAGCCCCAGGCCCCCCTGAACGGTATAATCTTTGTTATTACCGTCATTCATTTTTATATCAAGCACTGATGATAACCTGCCCCCGTATTCGGCAGGCATTCCTCCTTTAAACAGGATTACATCCTTTACAGCGTCTGAATTAAACGTTGAAAAAAAGCCGAAAAGGTGGGATGCATTATAAACTGTAGCTTCGTCGAGCAAAATAAGGTTTTGATCTGATGCGCCTCCTCTTACATAAAAGCCGGTATTCCCCTGGCCTGCAGATTTAACACCAGGCAATAAGGCTATGGTTTTCAAAATGTCCTTTTCCCCAAATACAACGGGTATATTGTTTATTTGCGACATGTTTAACTTTTCCTCACCCATCTGAGGCGAGGCCACATTGTCATTATTGGGCTTGTTGCCGCTTACTATTACTTCCTTTAAACTGTTTTTTGATGACAAACCAATATTAACGGTTTGATTTTGATTTAAGGACACCTGTTTATTAAGGCTTTCATAACCAATATAGGTAACCACCAACGTGTATTCGCCTTTAGGCGCGGTGATAGAATAAAAACCGTAGCTGTTGGTTGCTGTTCCGATTTTGGGAAGTTCTTTTATTATTACTGATGCGCCGATCAATTGCTCACCGGTTGATTCATCTCTTATGGTGCCGCTAACCGTAAATTTTTTTTGAGAAAAGGCTGTAAGTGAAATCAATAAAAAGAAAACACCAAGTAAAGTTTTAGACATTGTTTAAATTGATGCAAAAGTATCTTTAATTGTTACACATTTAACAGAATTATTCAAAACGGACATAGTTTTTTTGTGGGCTGGTTGTTTAACCTAACGTTTTTTTAGGGTAGAAATTACTATCGTTTTTTTAATTTAGATAAACCCAATTGATCGAATAATAATTTGAATGATGGATTTGCAAAATGAGCAAAATGAGCCTGAAATAAGAGGAATGGCGCCGTACTTCGAGGTTTTTGACATGCCTGTAACCCTCAAATTTTACCGCGATATTCTGGGGTTTAAAATCATTATGTCATCGGGGGAGGGCGACGACGTTGATTGGCTTTTGTTACGGCTTAATGATATGGAGCTAATGTTTAATACAGCTTATGAAAAACAGAACAGGCCGCCTGCACCCGATCCGCTTCGTACACGGGGCCATCGTGATGTTACGCTGTATTTCGGCTGCCCGGATACGGAAGCTTTATATGAATATCTGATTAATAAGGGCCTTGATCTCAAAAAACCGTCGATTACAGGACATGGCTGGAAAGCTATATGCCTTACAGATCCTGACGGCTATCAATTGTGCTTCCACTGGCCTGTGGAGCAGGAGGGATTAAGTTAATAAATTGCATTTATCAACTTAATCAAGTTCCTTAAATCCAAACCTCACTCTCCTTTTTATCAATGGGTTCGTAATTAATGTATTGTACAAACCTTGGTAAAGCAGAAGTATTTGGACTGCTGCCATGGGGCAGGGCCTGATGCCAGATGATCAGATCGCCGGCATTTGCAGCTATTGGTTTTGGGCCCAGGGCGTATAAGTTTGTCTGCCTGGGGTTGGTTCCCGGAGGTAAGTTTTGCATCCATTCTTCAATCTTGTTTTGAAAACCCGGTACAAGGGTAAATGCGCCCTGGTTTTCGGCGGTATCCGCCAGGTAAAGTATCCCTTGCGTGCCAAATGGGACGGGCTGTTTTATACTCACATCCCAATGGAGCCGGGGGCCTCTGAACTTATGCCTTTCCGTTTCGGGCGCGTTGAAACCAGCCCTATCGGTATTAACCCAAATATCTTTTCGTTTCCATATATCCTGAAAGGCTTTTCTTACTTTATCGGCTTTGCGGTTTTGGTCAAGGGCCGGATGTTGAAAAAATTGCACCATAATCCCCTGTCGTGCCGGGTGATCCTCATACCAGGTAGCGGGATCATAGCGGTCAATAGCAATAAAATTGCAAATCGCCTCAACTGCCTGTTCGCAGCATTCTTTGCTTACTGCCTCCCTGATAATCACATAGCCATTTTCGTCCCAAAAATCCAGGTCCTCGCTTGTAAGCAATTCATACTGCCATTTACGGTCATCGGCGACGGTATCTTTGTTTGAAATTAACTGGTTAAACTGGTTTACTTTTTCAGCATCAGGCACCCCGTTTGTTTCTACTATCCAGTTTTCGAATTGTTCAAAAGATGGCTTTTCGCGGTAAACATATACCATAGTTTGTTCAAGGCCAAGCCCTAATACAGTTAAAAGAGTGGTGTCTGTTTTCCATTCATCATGAAAAGAACCGGGTTCGAGCTTACCATCCCGTTTGAAAATTGATTTTTGCCAGTAACGCTTTAAGTGCATTACCTGTAATTTTCCGGTTTCGGTAGCGGATGGTAATTCTTCAGGCGACATTTATTGTTTGGTTTTTGAATAATGATAAAAGTAAATAAACTGTTTTTATTAAAAGACTATTTGTAAAATAAACCCATTTTATAAATAGCGAACAAATATTATACGGTACTTATGCCCTATAGTTAAAGGTATAAATACGGTTTACAATAAGGTGTTTGCACGCTACCGGCGGCTGTTTTATCGGCATACCTTTAACCTGATGCAAATCCTCAACCTGATTATAACAAGAATCCTTTCTTTTCTTATATCCGAAAGTTGTTGAACCGCCTCAAAAAACAGGGATGCCGAAAACTGAACAGAGTAGGCAAAACATTTATCAATTTTTTTATCATGGGATTTTATGGAGTAATACCAGCAACCAGCCTGAGCGCGTTTTACGATGTTAAAAAGCAAACATTAATTTTATCCGCCAAAGGCGTAGTAGAGGGAGCCACCTA
>JBIOHE010000358.1:0-4400 GCA_044448725.1 Sphingobacteriales bacterium
GCCCCAATCGGTTTCGTCGCCATTGAGGATGCGGAGGGGTTTAAAGGTCCCGTTTTGATATTGGCCCTCTTCTACTTTAATGTATTGCCAGGCTTTGCCGGCATTGCCACCCAATGGCTGAAAACTGAGGTGACAGCGGGTGCCCATTACAATAAACTGGTTTTCGGCCAGCTTTGCCACCAGTAGTTTGCCGGTGGCCCGTGTATAAACCGGCGCGGCATTCTCCCTGCCGTTACCGCCGAATTTTATGTTAGCCTGCCATGCGCCCAGGTCGATGGATTGGTCGGCATGGTCTTCGCGTTCTACAACGGCTTTTATCTTTCCGTCAAATGCCCATTCGGCCAGTTGCCTCATCATAGGGGCTGCGGCGGCAAATTCCTGCGCAAAGGGCGACAGTCGTTCAGCCTTTACGGCAGCCGTTTCGTCCACCCCGTTATCATCAATCCCAAAGGGCGAAAAACCGATGCCGCCATGGGCCAGTACGGTATAAAAGTATCTGGCGTTTTCGGCCACCAAACCGGCTTCGGGCACAAAAAGCGGGTTATCGCGGCGGTCGTACAGGTCAATCACTTTCAGCACCTTGTCGCTGCTGTTCAGGTACAGGTCCGGCGCTTCAATATCAATGGCGGGGGCGGCTACCTTCCATATCGGCAGCACATTATCGGTAGGGCCGCCGCTTTCGTAGTTATTGGCGGTAGGGTTGCCAAAGGGATCGCGCAGGGCTACGTTCACATACAGGGGCAACGGGTAAACCGCTTTACCGGCCGCCGCCACCTGGCCGATGAACCGCGCTACATACCATGCATGGAAATATTCATCGGCGCGGTCGCCAAATACCTGCTGCCACGTGCCGCCTGTTACCACGGGCACATTCAGCGCGGCAAGCACAGCAGGTTGCAGCAGTTGGGCAGGCGCCGGCCCCTCAAACAGTTTTTGCGCCAGGGGCGAATAATCCCGTTCGCTTCCCCATGCGCCGCATTCATTTTCTACCTGCACCATCAGCACGGTATGTTGCTGGTCGGCAGGTTTTAAATAGCGCATCAGGGCGGTAAAAGCTTTTATATCGGCATCCAGCGTAGCCTGTACATTTGGCGAAGGCGAGTCAACGGGCTGCCCCTTTTGATTAGTTACATTGGGATATTTGGCTGCATCGCGCTTCATCCATCCGGGCATATAGTGGTTGCTGCCGTTTTTCCAGGTGGCAAACCACAGCAGCACCAGGTGCACATTATGCTGCCTTGCCTGGCTGATGAGGGTATTAACCACAGAAAAATCAAACCGGCCTGCCTCTGGCTCCAGCTGTTCCCAGTAAACAGGCACTTCGAGCGTATTGAGGTGCATCGCCTCCGCCGCCGACCAAACCCGGGGCATCATGCCCGGCCAGGCGCTTGAGTTATGGGCCTGTCCGCCAAGCATCAAAAAAGGCTTGCCATCCACCAGCAGGGCATAGCGGCCGTTTTTTTCAATGATCCGGGGCATAACAGCCCCGGCAGACTGGGCAAAAGTATTTATAGTGCTAAGCATGAGGAATGCAAACCATAGCGTAATTTTTCGGGTCATTTGGATTGATTTATAAGTGTTTTTTCGACAGCTAATTTAGAAAATAAAATGTAAAAACATTATCCATTCCACGTTATTTCAGTTGTCAAAGGGCTCACTTGCGGAATACCCCACTTTGCAAAATGACATCCCGGAGCGGAGGGCCCCGTGCCGGGGACAGGGACGAAAAGAAATTGCAGCTACCCTCTCTTTGCTGAAATCAGTAAGGAGGGTAAAAATGATTTTGAAGATCCCTGGGTTCAACAACATTAGCTCTCCCCGCATTGCAATTCTCCGCCAAATTTGCTATATTTGAATCAATCCGGCGACGGCATCTTTAGCATCGGGCCTATTTTTTTCAGCCGCTGAAAAAATACAATTTCAACTTTTTTCAGGAAATCATCCCGTATTCTTTGAAATATTTTGTGTATTTGTTTGATATACAGTAAATTAAATGAAAAAATATTCCCTTTTAGGTCACAGGCAAAACGCATTTAGCCTGCGAATCCGGGAAAAACCTCACGCCCTAAACGCATTTAGCCTGCAAACCGGTGAAAATTACGGGGAGCTAAACGCGTTTAGCCCCTCAAACGGTAAAAATCCTCACGCCCTAAACGCGTTTTGCCTGTGGGTTTTTTGAAATTATCACGCCCTAAACGCGTTTTGCCTGCGGGAATCCCGGCGAAACCAGGGTTTGAAGGGGAGTTTTGAGGGCAGACCGGTGGCAAGTCACAAGTCTTTAGCCCGAAGTCGTAAGTCGAATTTTGTACTTTTCTCTACTTTGGACTTGAGACTTAAGACTTTCCTGACTAATCTCATTTCTTTACATCGGCGTTACAATTATTTTAGTATCTTTGCAGATCAAAAAAGCAAAAAGATTAACCTCTCCCATTTATTGCCGCACAAAACATTTGCGGCAGGATGTTCAACATCAAACATTACGTCTGCTGATTAGTTATGTTGAAAAGCTATAATTGATACTTTAATATTTTCCACCCTGGTTGTCCGGTTGATTATTACGCAACAGGTTATCTCCGGGGCTATTATTTACAAAAATGAGACAATTAAAAATAACCCAATCCATTACCAACCGCGAATCGCAATCGCTTGAAAAGTATTTACACGAAATTGGAAAAGTTGACCTGATTACGGCACAGGAAGAAGTGATACTGGCCCAAAAGATACGTGAAGGGGACCAGGCTGCTTTGGAACGGTTAACAAAAACCAACCTGCGTTTTGTGGTGTCGGTTGCCAAGCAATACCAAAGCCAGGGCCTTACTTTAGGCGACCTTATTAATGAGGGCAACCTGGGTTTGATAAAAGCAGCCAAACGTTTTGACGAAACCAAGGGCTTTAAATTTATTTCGTACGCCGTATGGTGGATCCGCCAGTCAATTTTATCGGCTGTTGCCGAACAAAGCCGTATTGTGCGCCTGCCGCTTAACCAGATAGGGTCGTTAAGCAAGCTGCATAAATCAGCATCGAAACTGGAGCAGCACCTGGAGCGCCAGCCTACCCCCGAAGAACTGGCCGAAGACCTGGAAATGTCTGTAGAAAAGGTATCCGATTCGTTATCAAACTCGGGTCGCCAGATATCGGTTGATGCGCCTTTTATTACCGGCGAGGAAAACACGCTGCTTGATGTTTTACAAAGCTCAGATTCTGCCACCGACAGTCACCTGATGGTTGATTCACTGTCGCAGGAGATCAACCGGTCGTTAAGCATCCTTGCCGAACGCGACAGGCAGGTTATTGTACTGTTTTTTGGCCTCGGCAGCACCTCGGCACATTCATTGGAAGAAATCGGCGAAAAGTTCAGCCTTACCCGCGAACGTGTACGCCAGATAAAAGATAAAGCGCTGATGCGCCTTAGGCATAACTCAAAGGCAAACCTGCTGCAATCGTATTTGTAACAAAAAACATTTCTAACAGACTTACGAAGTTTTAGAAACTTCGTAAGTCTTCGTAAGTCTGTTAGTTCTCTTCAGGAAACATCCCTGTTGCCTGTGCCCTCACAGGCAAAATTCTTAAACCAACATCCGTATAATTTATTAGTTCAATTTTTATTTGGTGTAATTTACGCGACCATTTGTTTGTTCGCACAATGTTTAAAATAATCCTGTCCGCACAGTTAAATAAAGTGGAATTTATTATCCATTTTTTGGGTGATTTTATCACCCAAAAAAGTAAAAACCTCCCTTTAGCGTTTTAAATCAAGCAATTGTTACGTTAACATGAAATCAGTGTGCCATTTTCACGCAAAAAAATTTTTACGATTCAAAAAAAATAACCCTATATTTGTCACTTCATATGGCGAGTTCTAGCTTGCCTATTGTGATAAGGTTTAGGTTAAAGCCTCCGAACAGCGAGTGTGAGGGGGCTTTATTTTTCAAGCCCGGTTGCAAACAAAAATCCAAAAACAATCAACAGAATTTCGGCATGATATGTTTGAATTCCATTCCCGCATTTGTCAGGCCATGAACTATCAACCATGAACCATGAACCAGCCTAAAACGGCATCCCGATACCAAAGTTCAGCTGCATAAAGTTATACGTATCCTTGCTGTTGGTGGCAGCATAATTTTGTTTGAAGGCGCCGCTATGAAAAAGTTCGTTGATATGGTTGATGAGCACCCACTGATTTGCGCCGCTGAACTGGGGGTCTTTAAATTTGAAAGCGGCGTCGAGCCTGAAAACAAAGAAAGCCACATCGAAACGTAATCCCGTGCCGATATCCATTGCCGTTGATTGTAACTCATCCCACTCACGGTCCGAGAGGCGATCTATCCTCTTCACGGCTCGCCCGGAATTGGGCCGAAGGAGGGAGGAGGAATGCGGCGTTTCGATGCCGCCTCGTAGGC
>JBIOHE010000359.1:0-4388 GCA_044448725.1 Sphingobacteriales bacterium
ATAATATTGAGCGGTTGACTTGTAAAGAAAGCTAAAATCGATTATATCGTTTAAACGCCTGTAAAGGTTGTCAGCCGGGACATGGTCCGATAGCTGAAACTTAATGAATAGCTTTTCCTGATAGTTTTTCTTGCCTTGCATGTTCTAATATACTCATAATCAATAAAATAATCTAATTTAGTTATCAACATTCGCGGAGTGGCAGTTGTGCCACAGCCACATTTCGGCAGAGAGGGTGATCCGGCGTAGCGCAGATCGGGTGAGTTAATGTACGAGCGACATTAACGCAAATACATGGCGGCGACTTTACTCACCCCGACATCGCTTCGCTCGCCGACCCTCTCTTTGCTGCGCAGAAAGAGGGTGAAAAATGCGACCTTCCAACTTAATGGTATTAAAAGTCTCCCCAACCGGGGGAGATTATTCACGAAATATTTTGTTTTTTTAAAGGCGTTCACGAATGCTCCGCAATTTAGAGGGGCTAATTCAAAAACAATTTAAGGGATTGTTTATTTTAGCTGCATGAATAATCCTGTAGCCGTAATGGATCTCGGCACCAATATGTTTCATCTGCTGATTGCCGAAGGCTCCGCTACTGAATATCATGAAATTGTCCACGAGCAGCAACCTGTTAAATTAGGTGAAGGCGGCATTAATATGGGGGTTATACAACCTGCGGCATTTGAACGTGGTATTAAAACCATGGAGCGGTTTCACTGGCTGATTACAAAACACAACGTGCAGCAGGTTAGGGCAATTGCTACTTCTGCCTTGCGCAGCGCGGCAAACGGACAATATTTTATTGATGAAGTTAAGATCAGAACGGGGATCAGTATCGAAATTATTGACGGCGACATGGAAGCAGCCTTCATCTATAAAGGCATAAAAGCCGGGGGCTGTTTATCGGGGCAAAACAGCCTGATTATTGATATTGGCGGCGGCAGTGTTGAATTTATTATTTGCAATGATGCCAAAATCCTGTGGAAACAAAGTTTTGAGATCGGCGCCGCCAGGCTGATGGATACCTTTCACCGGACGGACCCTATTCCGCCTGAATCTATCGCCGCACTAAACCTTTACCTGGACGATAATTTGAAGGATCTCTTTTCCGCCGTATCCGCTTATCCTGTTGAAAATATCATCGGTTCATCGGGCGTGTTTGAAAGTTATGCCGAAGTAATAGAGACTGAAAAAGGCAAGGCATTCGATCTTAAAAAAAACAAGCATTATGACTTTGATCAGGATGAACTTTTAGCTCTAATTGAAAAGATCGTCCTTTCCAGCCACCAGGAGCGTTTAATAGCAAAGGGCATTATCCCGGTAAGGATAGATATGATCGTTACCGCGTCATTGCTTACCCGGTTTGTAATAAACAAGCTTGGGATCAGTAAAGTGATGATGTCAACAAATTCATTAAAAGAGGGGGTTTTGGCGGAGATGATGGGTTAATGAATATTAAATGCGATATAACAAGTTGAAAACCCTATTAAAACAATTGCAAGAGAACTTAAAAAAAAAGCTCGTCTGAATCGCTCCCAGGCGGCTCCTAAAACCAAACAAATAAGAAAATGCAATAAAATAATAAAAGCAAGCGGAATTATTGCATATGCGTCTTTGCTGCTAATTCTTATAAATAGGGTGTATGAAATTAAGATAATCATGTTAATTAACACAATTAACATAGTGCCATTATTCTTTTTCTTCTCTTCCATAAATTTATTCAATTAAAGCCTATTAGCATAGTACAGGTTGAAAATCCGATTACAAGGACTAATACGCCACTCAATACCCACAACCAGCTTTTCTCCGAAATCGCCAATATAACGCAAACTAAAACGTGACCTGCCAAAACAAATGCATCAAAAAAGAGACCTCCCTGATTGGCGAATAGTTTAAACAGGATAGTATAAAAAGCTAATCCAAGAAGGTTATAAACAACAATATTCATGTTGACTGAAGGCTTAACGTTTTTCTCCTGCTGTTTGCCTTCTGGTTGCGGATTAGAATCTTCTGTTTTATCTTCTTCCATCATACAAATATTTCATTACGTAATTGGTTAAGGTATTCAACTTTATCATCCCGGTAAAAAATGTTCATGGTTTCAAAGGGGATGATCTTCATATCCTTATTGACAATATGTACACATGATTTTTTGATTGCCCGTACATCAAAATTCTGCGCATCTATAAACTGCATAATGATTACCCTGAAAAGGTTGTCGTAACTCAGATCGGGCGCGTCAATTTCAGGGAGGCAGCACATAAGGGATTTTAAATGTTCTTTGGCCCGGTCAACCGAATTGCCTGTACTGAACATGTTGAGCAAATGCATTTTCAACCGTTCATCCTGTTCGTAAACAATGGTGTTTCTTGAGTTATCCAGCAGGTCGTCAGGATTTATCATCCGGGTTAACGGGAAAACCTGCCCGCCAAGCTTCAAGGCATAACCCATTACCAGCGCATCGGGATTGCAGGGTACAGGGATCAGATCATGTTTGTTGAAAATATCCGTCTGCTCCAAAATGGCTGAACGCACCTCTGTCAGGGTGTATCTGTCAGTTGCCGGGTTGAAATTTTCCAGTCTTCCCGCCTGCTGTGTCGGCTGAAAAGTCACACCCCTTACACAAGGCTGTTTTAGGGCATACTCAATTATTTTACCTATCTCATCCGTGTTCAGTCCTTTTTGCAGGGTAACCACAAGCGTGGTGGATAAGTTGTATTTGTTCAGGTTTTCAATCGCTTTTCTCCTCACTTCGCGAAGATCCTCGCCGCGTAATTGCTCCAGCGCTTCTTTTTTGAAGGAATCGAATTGCAGGTAAACCTCAAAATCGGGCATATAGCTCGCCAGCCTTTCAACAAAAGCCTCGTCCTTAGCTATCCTGATGCCATTGGTATTCAGCATCAAATGCCGGATGGGTTTTGTTTTGGCAATATCCAGTATCTCAAAAAACTGCGGGTGTACGGTAGGTTCGCCTCCGCTGATCTGCACTACATCCGGCCTGCCTTCGTTTTCAACTATTACATCCAGCATCTGTTCAATTTCTGCCAGGTTGCGGTGCCGTCCATAGGTAGGGGATGACATGGCATAACAGGTAGGGCAGCTCAAATTGCAACGGTCGGTAACTTCTAAAACCGTAAGGCAGGAGTGTTGCTCATGATCCTGGCACAAACCGCAATCGTAAGGGCATCCGTAATGCATTTTTGAATTAAATTTTAAAGGCATTTCGCTGCGCTTGGCATAGTTGCGGCAGTTTTTATAATATTCAATATCGGTGGCAATTAAAACCTTCTCTAAGCCATGCTGCCTGCATGTTTTCAGCATATAAACATTGTTGTCCTCAAAAACTATTTTGGCGTCAGCCCGTCTCAGGCAGGTTGAACAGATACTCAGGGTAAAATCATAATAAATGTACGGGCGTTCAGGCATGTGTTTTTAATAATTTTGAAGGATAAAGAAATACTTTATAATAATACAAAATACCCGCGATACAAACCAATTGAATTACAGATAAGCCAAAACTAAAAAAGTAATCGGGTTTTATAAATTCATCCAAAAAACGGAAAATAAGGTAAGAGGAAAGAAAAACCTTGAATTTTGATCCGTCGGTAAATTGATGCCGGCTTTCTATCGTCCTTAGTGTCAGCCATAAAATCAGCCAGAAGATGATTTCGTATAAATTGGTTGGGTGTCTGCGGATGCCGTTGCCAAAATTGATCGCCCAGGGAAGGGTAGAGGCTGTGCCATAAGTGCCATCCTCCAAACCGGCTAAAAAACAACCCGTCCGGCCAATAACCATCGCTAAAATTAGGGGATAAACCATCAGATCGCCCGACGAAACATTTACTCCCATTCTCTTTTTGGTGAGTTCAACCCCAATTAATCCGCCAAGCATGCCGCCGACTATCGTTTTATTGCCCATCAAATAGATAAGGGTGAAATGGGATAGCATTGGCGGGTTTTCAATCACTCCAATCAAATGCGAACCGACCAGTGCGCCAAAAGCTGCGCCTATAAATATGATGAGCCGGTTTTCGGAGCTGATGGGGTCATTATACTGTTTTCGCAAAAAAACATAATACCGGTAACCTATAAAATAGGCCATAGTTTCGCAAACAAAATGTACCGGAATGAATGATTTACCTATGGGGATATTAACGGGGAAGTGCAAAATATTTTTTTGGAAATATACTGAGCTTTTACTTTTAATAAAAATGAATTCAATAAAACCAAATACCGTCACATATCATCAGGGAAATCGCTTTTAAAAAAGGAGGCACCTTCGGAGCCCCAAAATGCGTGATCGTTCTCTATAAACAGGATGCTCCTGCGGAGCGATAAGCGCTTGAACGCCCCGACTCCAGCGGAGTCGCGTGTTTATAGATCAGAAA
>JBIOHE010000360.1:0-4340 GCA_044448725.1 Sphingobacteriales bacterium
CCTTCAGCCAGCAGGGGAACATAGATAAAGCAAATTCATTGTATGATGAATTAATTAAAAACCTGCCTGCCGACCAAAACCAAATCGCAATGCTTGCAGGGCAATTTTATCAGACTTCGAATATTGACTATGCAATAAAAATATTTATCCAGGGCCGGAAAACATTGCATAATGATGGGGCATTCTCATACGAGCTGATAAATCTTTATCGCTATAAAAGGGATAAACCTGCATTAACGGAAGAATACCTTAACTTTTTACCATTAAATCCTGCGTTCATAAGTCAGGCAGAAAATGCATTATCAGGGATTTATGAAAATGCCGATGATTATGATATGCTGAAAATTGCCATATTAAAGCGGCTGCAAAAAGACCCTCAGCAAACGCTTTATACCCAATTGCTTACCTGGCAATTTTTACAGCAAAAAGAATTTGACCAGGCATTAAACCAGGCGCTCGCATTAAACCGGCGCTTAAATGATGATGGCGGTGATATTTTTGAACTGTGCCGTACACTAACCGCTAATGAAGCGTACGATACTGCAATCAGGGGATATGGGTACCTGGTTAGCAAAGGAAGGGAGCAGCCCTATTATATCCCCGCAAAAATCGAACTGATCAACACTAAAAACCTGCGGGTTACATCCGGGAAATATGTTATGGATGACCTGCTCAGCCTTGAAAAGGATTATACCGACCTGCTTAATGAGTTTGGCAAGAACAGCAATACTGCCTTTGCGATGCAAAAGCTGGCCAACCTGCTGGCATTTAAATTACACCGGTTAGGCGATGCCCAAAAACTGCTGGAAGAAACCATTAAGATCCCTGATATTAAACCCGGTTTATTAGCATCCTGCAAGCTTGATCTTGGTGATATTTCACTTTTAAATAACAAACCCTGGGATGCTACCCTGTTATACAGCCAGGTAGAAATGGACTATCCCAATACCTCCACAGGCCAGGATGCCAGGTTCAGGAATGCAAAATTAGCCTATTACACCGGTGATTTTACCTGGGCCAAAGGCCAGCTAAACGTGTTAAAGGCGGCAACCTCTGAATTAATAGCTAATGATGCCTTAAACTTGTCGCTGCTTATTTCTGACAACACAGCGGCTGACAGTTCGGGGGCTGCGTTAAAGATGTATGCCAGGGCCGACCTGATGATCTTTGCCGAAGAACCGGGTAAGGCGCTGATGACACTTGACAGTATTGATAGAAAATACCCCGGCAACGCACTTGCCGATGACATCCTGATGGCCAGGGCCCGACTGTCCATTCAACAAAAGAATTATGACAATGCTGTAGCGCTTTTAAAAAAAATCACATCAGACTATAGTACGGGCCTGTGGGCAGATGACGCCGTTTTTATGCTCGGCGATATTTATGAAAATCATTTGGCAGATAAAGAACAAGCCAAAATATACTATCAAAAAATTATCACCGACTACGCCGGGAGCCTGTGGATAAACGAGGCCCGCAAACGTTTCAGGCTGTTACGCGGGGATAAGAATGATGCGTTATAGATGTGCGGACTATAAATGTGCAGATTATAAATGTGCAGATTATAAAATTTAAAACTATTTGTACATCCACACATCTGCACATCTGCACATTAAAAAAATCGTATTTTTGTCCCGATGATAATATTTAACGACACAATAATAGTGGACGAAGCCATCCACGAAAAATGGCTTAAATGGGTGCGCGCCGTGTATATCCCGGCGGTAATGGCTACCGGTTATTTCACTTCCTACAAAATACTTAATGTTATTGATTCGCCAAACGAGGGGGTAACGTATTGTGTTCAATATAGCGCCAAAAGCATGGAAGACTTTAACCACTTTTACAGCAAACACCTGCATCAGCTACAGGCTATCCATAACCAGGAGTTTGAGAACCAGTTTGTGATCTTTAACACCCTGATGAAAACTGTCGATTAGTATGAAAATAACTGAAACCAGTATTGAAGGGCTGCTGATTATTGAACCAAGGGTTTTTAATGACGGCAGGGGCTATTTTTACGAAAGCTATAATAAAAAAATGTTCACAGCATCCGGCATTTCCGTAGATTTCGTGCAGGATAACCAGTCATTTTCGCATAAAGGAGCAGTAAGGGGCCTGCATTGCCAGGCTAATCCTTTTGCACAGGGCAAGCTTGTACGCGTAATAAACGGCAGGGTTTTGGATGTAGCGGTAGATATCCGAAAGGCGTCGACTACTTATGGCAAACATGTTTCCATAGAATTAAGCGGGGATAATAAACTGCAATTCTGGATTCCTGCGGGCTTTCTGCATGGCTTTGCCACACTTGAAGACAATACCATTTTTACCTATAAAGTAAATAATTACTACGACAAAGCTTCGGAAATTGGTATAAAATGGAACGATCCCACATTGGATATAGACTGGGGCGTAGCGCCGGCCGATGTTTTATTATCGCCAAAAGACGAGATTTTGCCCGCTTTTAATAAATTGGTAAGCCCATTTTAATTGTCTGAATCAGAATTTTCAGAATTTATGAATTATCAGAATTAAAATTTGACAAACCCGATAATTTTAAAAAATCCGGGTTCAGGTATTCTATTGATTTATCAAATTATATAACTCATCCAGCTTAGGCGTAAGCACAATTTCGATCCGTCTGTTTTTGGCCCGGGCCTCGGTGGTATTCGCCGGGTCGTTTGGCTGGTATTCACTTTTACCGGTGGCAGTAAGCCTGTGCGGGTCAATTTTCTCCACTTCGGTAAGGTAACGGCATACAGATGTTGCACGCATTACGCTTAAATCCCAGTTATCTTTTATCTGACCCAGGTTTATTACTTTTTTATCATCAGTATGCCCCTCAACAGCGATATTAATATCGGGTTCTTTGTTTAATACACCGGCGAGTTGCTGCAACGCCATTTTGCCGCGTACATCAATAACTATACTACCCGAAGGGAACAACAATTTGTCGGCCAATGACACATAAACCTTACCGTCCTTTATGTCAACAGTTAAACCACTGTTCTGAAAGCCAAGCAATGCCGCCTGCAATTTATTTTTTAAAGCATTGGTGTTGGCATCGCGTCTTTTTAATGCATCCTCTACCTCTTTTAAACGGGCTTCACGTTTTTTCAGGTTGGCTGACAACTCACTAACTTTTGATGTACTGGTATTAAAATTATTATTTAATGCGTTATACTTATCATTTAAGATGTTAAAATTGCCATTTAAAGTGGTGTAAGTATTTTGCAGATCATTAAGTTCTCGGTGCAGGCGCATGGTATCAGCCCTTAACTTTACAATGGTATCTTCAAGGCTGCCGGTACGGATTGACAATGAGTCGCGCTCGGCAACTAATGCCTTATATTTTTTATTGGACAGCACAACACATGACTGTAATGCCAATAATAAGAATGCCAGGAACAAACAATATTTAATTTTCATCTTATTCTTACTATTAAAGTTAAACAAGGGCATTATTTAAAAAAACATTAAGCGGATAAATTTTGCTGCAAATGGCTGTTATTGTGCTAACGGCATCCTTAAGCAATAGGTCATCATCTTTTAGCTGATGAAAAGCCACGAAGCTTTTAAGTTTCAGCAAATCAATATTTTCATTTTCAGCGCTGTATTCTCTTGGAACACTTTTCAGTTGTTCTTGTTTGCGAAACTCGCCAAATAAGCCCTTAAATTCCGGATCATCAATTATTTTCTTTAAATCATTGGCATTATAATCAATTTCCTGCCTGATGGCTTTTAAGTGATTATTCTCCGGCATCCAGTAACCTCCGGCAATAAATGAATTTCCGGGCGAAATATGCAAAAAATACTCAGCCCGGCCAGCCTTTACCCCTTTAGTGGGTATGCTTACGCCAAAATTGTTTTTATAAGGTGTTTTGTTTTTACTGAAACGAATATCGCGATAGATGCGCATTACACATTTTTTGACATCCAGTTTATCGTCAATATTCGGATCGATCTTGTGCATCAGCTTTATCCACTCTCCTGCAAATTCAATTACATTGTCGCGGGCAGCTTCATAACGTTCCTTATTTGCCTGGAACCATTCGCGGTTATTGTTTTCAACCAGTTCTTTTAAAAAATCAAAGGTATGGCGTTGTATCATCGGTATCCAAATGTGGTTGATAATTTATTTTAGGCGACAACCAATACAAAAGTAAAACGCGCGAATACCTGAAATTTAGTGGCGCAAGCAAAACGCACCCTGCCAGTATTACCCCGGTATAAAGCCAGGGCGAATCAGCATTATGAGTGAGCAAAAATGTAGCTGCTACAATTCCAAATGCTTCGGCAATATTCATCGCGTAACTTACATACATGGCCGCATAAAAATA
>JBIOHE010000361.1:0-4332 GCA_044448725.1 Sphingobacteriales bacterium
ATACTAACTATATTAGCAAATAATAAATTATTTTGTTAATACCTGATGAAAATAAACCTGCTTATCATAATTTTCCTTTTACCTCTTATTGTTTCAGCCCAAAAATTGCTTAAACCGGATGTTGACAAATTATCGGGCGATACTACCTGGTCAACCTCAGAAGAAAAACTTTACTTCCACGGGAATTTTTTAACACCACAGGGTGAAGCCGTAACCTTTCAGGTTGTGAAATTTTCAAACGCAAAAGGCCTGGTGCTTGTACTTACCCCACAATCATTAAATATGGGCGAAGACTTATCAATTGCCAAAAACCAGAAAGCTTATTTAAAACTGAGCGATAAAACAATTATCACGCTTGCATCAGCTACAGATGATGGCGGAAATTCAAAATATACCTTTATTGAGCACACCCCTGCACAAAGCAGTCGTGCAACAGCTTATTACGACCTCCCGGATGAAGCTATTGAAAAATTAAAAACCCTTAGCCTGATATTTTTAAGGATTGAAACGTCCGAAGGCAATTTTGACTGCGATATAAAACCTAAAAATGCTGCAAAACTTGTAAAGGCAATAGCATTGATCGAAAAGGCTAAGTGAGAATTTGTTAAAAAGTTAAGTAAAAAACAAAATACGACTTTTGACTTCCGGCTAAAGACTTTTGACTTAACTCTACTCCATCATCAGCCTTCTGATCAGTTCCGCGCTTTGTTTGTTGCCTTCCTCTAATCTTCCGTCGAAAAAAGCCT
Organism: Sphingobacteriales bacterium; assembly: GCA_044448725.1. Lineage (GTDB taxonomy): Bacteria > Bacteroidota > Bacteroidia > Sphingobacteriales > Sphingobacteriaceae > Mucilaginibacter. The sequence goes on from JBIOHE010000361.1 coordinate 747, forward strand.
GTACATCATTAAAATGCTTTTTGTAGCCTTCCATATCGCCATAACCTATTATTGACGACCATTCCCTTACTGCCGAGTGGAACTCCAGATCGTCGCCGCGGATGGTTTTATCATACAGGGCCGTTTCGATAGATTCTTCCAGCAGCTCCTCATTTTTGAACAGGTATTCGGCGATGCCGAGGCGCAGGCGAAAAGGCGGGGTTTGGCAAATGAGGTTATCATAAGGGTTTACACCCAGGTGGTACCAGGCGTCAACCATGCTTAAAATACTTAAATGCGAATTTGGTTTTTGCTGTTCGGGCTTTTGCGAGAGTGAAAATTCTTTCATCACCGTATCATTCAGCATAATGGGCTTCCGGCTTTCGTGGAAAACAAAATCACGGGCGCGGTAAAGCCTCGCCCTGAAGGCGGCTGCTTCCTCTTTTATCATCAATTTGAACAACTCCGACTCGGATATGGCGTAGCGCTTTACCTGTTGCCGGGCATAAGGATTGAGTATAGCCAAACCACCATACACGTGGGCCTTATAGCTAAATATGCGCAGCGTGGTTAATATCTTCACATTATCTATCCCGCCTATGTACGAGGCATTTTCCCAGGGGAAAAAACCGGCTTCTTTCCAGGCTGTGCCCATACTCTCAAAACCTACATGGGTTACCGCCTGGGTATCTGCCACTATTTTATCATGCTCATGATAATCGGCGATCTCTACTATGTCTGTTTCAAGGGCTGTGAAAAGCTCGACCATGCGGCGGTAAGCTTCCCTATCGGTTCTGTGCGGTATCAGTATCAGTTTTTGTCCTTTTGGCTCAAAGCCGGGCCCGTGCATGGCATGAAAGGTGATGATCTGCGCATCGGCGGGCAGGTATTTTTCAAAGGTCTCAATTTCGGGGGTTTTCACGGAAGTTTGCCCGGCAACTATGGCGCCATATTTGGTTGAGGGGCCAAACTCCGCTACAACAGCAGGCAACTTCTCGGCTTCAACCGAATAAATAACCAGGTCGCTGATGCGCGAAACATCGTGCCCGTTATCAATTATCTTTATACCAAAAGGGTTCAGTTCATCCTCCAGCCGTTCCCGGTTTTCGGGCAGATCGCAGCCGCATACCTGGTAGCCAGCCTTTGCAAAAGCTTTGGCATACAAACGCCCCATGTCGCCCAAGCCGATAATACCTATATTCATGCCGCTAATATATTGAGAAAGTCGGGAAAGTCCATGGACCATAGTCCATAGTCAATGGTTTTTAAGAGTTGAAGGCTGTACATTCCTGCATTCTATGGACTATGGTCCATGGACTATCGACTAAAAACAATTCTTATGTCAAAAATCTCACATCTAAATGCTAATTTTACTTCATAAACTAATTTAATATGTTACGGACGATCTTTACAGTTTTACTTATTTGCAGTATTGTATCATTTGGCTATGCGCAGGACAGTTTAAAAAAAGCAGCCCCTGTAAAAACGGCCCCCGTAAAGGTTTTGCCAAATTTAAAAGCTTACAAACACCATTATTATTATCACCATTATAAAGCCGATTCGATAGCCAAGGCACAGGCACAGCAACCAGGCGCGGTAAAAGCGGATTCTGTTGCCCCGGCACCTGTTGTTATTGATAAAAGCCTTAACGGGCAATACCAATACTTGTTAACAAAGGTATATCACTACCAGCAGCCGTTGATCTCGGCTTTATGGAAAACCGCATCGGATACTTTAGCCAATAACCGCCGCAAACTACAAGCCGCACAAAACAAGCTTGCCGCACAAAGCAAAACCATCGACAGTTTGAATACACAGACCAGCGGCAAAGAAAACTCCCTTGCCCGGGTCGATGGCGTTGATATATTCGGACTGCTGCTTTCAAAAACCGCGTATAACCTTATTGTTTGGGGCCTTGTGGCTTTGTTTGGCATAGCTACTTTCGTTGTTATAGCCCGTTCGGGTAGTTTTAAACGCGAGGCCCGGTACCGCACGCAACTTTACACCGAACTTGAAGAAGAGTTTAAAGCCTATAAAACAAAAGCCAACGATAAGGAAAAAAAGCTGGCCCGCGAACTGCAAACCGAACGCAACAAGCTGGATGAGTTGCTGGGGAAAGGGTAGATCGCAGATTTTTATTGATTAGGGTGATTTCGCGGATTTCTTTTAGGGACCGGGTATTGTACCTTTCGGAACGTTTAGGGTCGTTTGGATTTATTAAATTAATAAAATAGATAAGCCATTGTAGCGTTTTTGATTTTTTACCCGTTAAGGGTTTAAAAACTATAATCATGAAAAACCTGAAACTAACTCTTCTGTTCCCAATTCTACTAATTTCCTTATTTTTCGCAGCGTGCAAAAAGGATAATAGCAATGTTAATGATAAGGCCCCTGCAAAATACACTGATGCCAACGGCACTTTTGTTGTTTTGAAAACTACTGACTGGTTTACAACCGTTCAGGGAAGCAGCGGCACTGTTAACTTAAATATCAGCGGCAATACTAATGCCGATAAAATTACCATAACTACCTATGGCGATGGTTTGATAAGTGACTATCCTATCAATACAACCAATGAATCCTTCAATAATGCAAATATCGGGATTTCGTTTACACAATCAGCCGGCAAAACATTATTTCAGCAAAGCACTACATTAAAAGCCATAAAGGGGACTGATACACTGAAAGTAACTTTAGCAAGCGGAAATTTACAGTATTAAAATTAAAGGCCATCGGCAAAACGGATGGCTTTTTTAATATCTGATCTTCCAGTATTTGTATGAATTTACATTCATTACCTTAATTTGGCGATAGCATTATATTATTCAACTTTTTTGGATCTATCAGCACGTTTAACTTATCCCCAACTTTCGGAACTTTCGATGCTTCAAATTCGTGTTGTATCGTTATAGGGGCTGTGGTGGCGACTGGATTTTCAACTTCTAAAACTATTTCCCACAACTGCCAGGCAATATTATCCTTAATATATTCTATCGTCGTTTTTTGAATGCTCACAATCCTTGCCAAAGTGGGGATACCATTTTTTAGAAGATATTTTCTATTGCGTTTTGACGAAAGGAAACTTCCAAAAAAAACAAACACGGGAACAGCAGCCAACATTAAAAAAAGACTAATCAGTAAAAATCTCATACTCTTAAAAATCGAAACGTTCGTTTTTTAAAGGTATAAAATTTCTCAGCACAAAATCCATCCGCAAAAACGAATGGCCTTTGCTCGTCGTCAACATCAGATGCCGTTTTAAAGGTAACATGTAGGTTAAAGAAAGATCGGGTCTTGCCGGTTATCCCAAAAGGATAGCACTTCGATGCGGGTACTACTCTACTCACCTTATAGAACATGGAGCAATTTTTGTATACAAAGGCCTTTCTAATGTTAGGATTTACATCAATAGCCTGAAAAATAAACGGAGATTCTCTAATTCTATCAATTACTTTTAACGTGTGCTCCTCAAAGATGTACACATGTGTTAGTCCCCAGCGTAGCATTATCTGTTCACTAATTGCATCAAAGGTTTCAATAGCCCGATCAGAATATTTTACAAGACAGGTCATTTAGCAGATTTCATCCGCTTTTTAAATTCTTCCAT
>JBIOHE010000362.1:0-4314 GCA_044448725.1 Sphingobacteriales bacterium
CTTATGGCCTGAAAGCTTGCTGGTCAACGCCGATAATCAGCTCGCACAGTTCACAGGTACTGGCCACTTTTGCAGTTTATTATAGTACTGCACGCGAGCCTAAAGACGATGAACTGCAAATGATTGAGCGCACGGCAAATATTTTGCGGATACTGATCGAAAACAAAAAGAGTCAGTCCCATGTAAAAGACCAAAACAAAAAACTACAGGAAATTGCCTCCATCAGTTCGCATGAACTCCGGCGGCCGGTGGCAACCATATTGGGCCTGGTTGACCTGTTTGACCGTGAAAACCCGGACAACCCTTTGAACAAAGAAATCATAAGCCACCTTGACAGTACTGCGAAGGAACTGGATGAAGTAATCCACAGCATTGTTGAAAAAACAGTCTATTTGAAAAGCGACGGGTTTTGAATCAGAAGATCAAGTTTATTGGGGTGACCTGCAATATCCGAAATCCTTCGTAGCCAATGTTTTAATGGTTGCTTCCACAGGGAGTCATCTATTTTTTCAGGAACAAAAATACAATCGCCAACATTGCAGCGACCTGCCCTATCCAGAATATAAACATCCACTTAATCATATCAGCTTTTGTTTCACCAATTTCCTTACCAAGATCATATTTGACGCTGGCAAGGTCATCCTTCGTAGCTAATGTTTTAATAGTTGCTTCCACAGATCGTTCAGTTTTATTATCAATGTATTTAAACATTGCTTCGGTTGTATCGTTACCAAGTTTTTCGGTTAACAATTTATACAACCGGGCTGTTTCTTTTGCTTCTAAGTACATAACAAATATAATAATTATTGTTTAAATTTTATTTGGTTGATTGAGTTGATTGGGTGAGTAGTTGATCAGGTTAAACAGAAAAATCTTAAACGCTGAACTTAATCCAACCCAATCAACCACTCACCAACCAACTACCCCCTCAGCTTTATAAAGTCATTAACCACCACTTCGCAGAAATAGCGTTTATTTCCATCTTTATCAGTATAGTTTTTGTTGGTTAGCCTGCCTTCAATGGCTATTGTATCGCCTTTTTTAAGGCCTTCTTCGGCGAATTTGGCCTGTGCGCCCCATATTACCAGATTATGCCACTGGGTTTCGGTTATTTTTTCGCCTTTGTCGTTCTTGTAGCTTTCGCTGGTAGCCAGTGACAGGCGGGCCATTTTTTTGTTGCTGTCAAAGTTTCTGATTTCGGGGTCCATACCCAGGTTACCTACCAGGCGTACGCTGTTTCTTAATGTGTTCATACTGTTAAAATTTAATTTTCGTTTTTTAAAATTGTTGAGACAAAGGTGCAGGTGGAAAATAAACTTACCCGGTTATTAACCATTTGTAACCGACAATTTCCGTTTGCACCCGTTTGCAAACGGATAATATTTATGTACCTTTAAAAAATGAATGAAGAAAGAGTTTGCCTTGACTGCGGCACAGTACTGCATGGCCGGGCGGATAAAAAATTCTGTAACGACCTTTGCCGCAACAATTATAACAACCAGCTTAACAGCAGCAGCTATAACCTGGTACGCAATGTAAATAACATCCTGCGCCGCAACCGCCGCATACTGGAAGAGCTAAACCCGACCGGTAAAACAAAAACAACGCGTAAAAAATTAACCGCAAAAGGCTTTGATTTTGAATACCATACCCGCAGCTATCAAACCCAAAACGGCAAAACCTATCAATTTTGTTATGAATATGGCTACCTGCCGCTTGAGGGTGACGAGGTTTTACTGGTAAAGAGAGAAGCGGAATAATTAGTTGATTAGGTGAGTGGTTGATTAGTGAATGGTTGTTCGCAGGTCATTTTTAAACCATTTCAACTTAGTTAACTTAATCAACCGCTCACCTAATCAACCAAACCACTATCTTTGTTCTCAAATGATTATCCAACAATTTTACGACAAGGGTTTAGCGCATGGTTCTTATGCCATCATCAGGCTGGGAAAAATGATTGTAGTTGACCCGGCCCGCAACCCGCAGCCATACTATGATTTTGCAAGTCAGCACGAAGCAGATATTGTGGGTGTGATTGAAACCCATCCGCACGCCGATTTTGTAAGCTCGCACCTGGAGATCCATCAAACTACCGGCGCAGTTATTTATGTCAGTAAGCTTGCAGGCGCTGAATATCCGCATGAAGGTTTTGATGATGGCGATATCATAAGGTTAAGCGACATCGAACTAAAGGCCATCAATACGCCCGGCCATTCGCCTGATTCTATCTGTATTTTGGTTGAGGATGAAAATGGCGACGAAAAGGCGCTGTTTACCGGCGACACCTTATTTGTCGGCGATGTTGGCCGTCCCGATCTGCGCGAAAATGTTGGCAATATCAGGGCCAAAAAAGAAGAACTGGCCAGACAAATGTATCATTCAACCCGCGAAAAGCTGATGACACTGCCGCATAATATCGTAGTCTATCCGGCGCATGGCCCTGGTTCATTGTGCGGAAAAAACATGAGTCCCGACCTGCAAAGCACCATAGGGCGCGAACTGCGCGAAAATTATGCGTTGCAATTAATGGATGAGTTAACTTTTGTAAAAACACTCACCGGCGACCAACCCTTTATACCCAAATATTTCCTTGCCGATGTGGAGATGAATAAAAAGGGGGCGCCTGGTTTTCACGCCAGTATCGACAAAGTTTTAAGGATAAATCATAATTCGCCTTTAGAAAAAAATATTACGATAATAGATACCCGCCCAAAAGCAGCATTCAGGCGGGGGCATTTAAAGGGAGCTTTTAACCTTCAGGACGGCGAGAAATTTGAGACCTGGCTGGGGTCTGTCATCAATCCGGGTGAACCATTTTATTTAATTGCTGCCACTGATGCAGGCCTGGATGAAATGATAAAAAAAGCAGCCAAAATAGGTTACGAACAGTATATAAAAGCGGCCCTGTTATTACCGGATAATGCTGTGACCCAATCGCCGGAATTAAACAAATCCGATTTTATTGCATCCCCTGAAAAATACACCATTGTTGACGTGCGCAACCCTAACGAAACTGCTGCCGGACTATTGTTTAAAAATGCGGTTACCATCCCCCTGCCCGAATTGATTGAGCGGGTTAATGAGATCCCAACCGATAAGCCTATAGTTGTACATTGTGCAGCAGGGTACAGGTCGGCAGCGGCATCCAGCATTATTGCAGCAAAGATAACTACAGTGCCGGTTTATGACCTGGGTGAAGCCGTTTTGGAGGTCTGAACCGGTAAGCAGGTGTTTTATTGAAAATCGGTGAAATCATAGTCCTGTAATAGGCGGAATAAAAATAACATGCTGACAATTGTAAAAACCGCTGACGGTTCAAATACCATATACAACCCGCAGGTTGGTGAAAATTACCATTCAAAGCATGGAGCGCTACAGGAAAGCAGGCATGTATTTGTAAACTCGGGATTAGTTTATTTCCTTGACAAGCAAGCCCCCTCTAAATCTCCCCCGGTTGGGGAGACTTTAAAAGAAACCGCAGGCGCAGCTAAAGTCTCCCCTTCCGGGGGAGATTTAGAGGGGGCTGGGAGGGTTCATACTGATGGGACAATCTCCATTTTAGAAGTCGGCTTCGGCACAGGATTGAATTTTTTACTTAGTGCCGGTCTTTGTACTGCCAAAGAGATTAACCTTGACTATACCGGCATAGAGGCCTACCCTTTGAGTGCAGAAATGATCAGTGAAACAGGCTATGATGAATACATGTCAGCACCGCTATGGCAAAAATTTATCAGCAGTTATCAAAAATGCCAGGATGGCCCCGTTTCATTAAATCCTTACTGCCAACTGCAAATTGCCAACTGCAAACTGTTAGATTTCCAATCGGAGAAACAATTTGATATTATATATTTCGATGCATTTGCAGCAGCTTATCAGCCGGAGATGTGGGATGAAAAGGCAATTGGCCATACCCTCCGGTTTTTAAAGCCGGGCGGGGTATTTGTCACTTATGCCATAACCGGAAATTTAAAGCGGGCTGTAAAAGCCTTGGGCTGTAAGGTAGAAAAAGCGCCCGGCGCACCGGGAAAAAGAGAGATGCTGCGGGCAGTAAAAATGGGGTGACCCCATTTTATTGAGTTGAAAGATTTACGTTTTTTTTTAGTTTTTTTACTGTTTAATTTTTTAACGACCTAAAAAAAACCACTTTTATAAAAAATAACCTATACTTTTACTTAAACCTGATTTACTACGAAAATATTAAAACAAAATTATGCATCTGATGCGTATAAAGTATTTTAATATTTATAAATATAATTAATAACGCTTTCCTTAATTAATTAAAATTTGAGGCTTTTTTTAATTTTTATTCTTTTA
>JBIOHE010000363.1:0-4312 GCA_044448725.1 Sphingobacteriales bacterium
ACAAATATAAAGAAATATCTTTATTTAAAACAAGAAAAATCTTTAAATATTTTTAATCATGGAAGATGTTCAAAAACCCAATAAAATAAAAACGGTGCGGCCAGAGACGCTTGAGTTTATAATATTGTATAATCAGCTTAAAGGCAAGGCTTTTAGCGGAAATGCGCAGCTTGCCGAAGTGCTCGGCTTTAATAATGCAAGCTCCATTACCGAAATTATTAAATCCAGACAAAATATTGATCCGGAAAAATTAAAGATATTTAAGGAAAAATACAGCGATTTCTTAACCGGAAAAAAGAATACGGCAAATTCTGAGAATTCTGTAATTGACAGAGTATCCGAGGGCATTCCTATGTACGAAATTATAGCAACTGCTACGGGCGTTGAAGTTTATAATGATATTAATGATAAAGAGCCGGTAGGGCACATGAATTTTCCGGGTATTGAGGATTGCGACTTTGCCCTGCCGGTTTGGGGGCATTCGATGTATCCGTATCTTGAGAACGGATGCTGGGTGGCGCTAAAGATCATCCATGATAAAAAAATACTGCCCGGCGAGGTTTATTATATCGAATGGGGCGATTACCGCATGTATAAACGTCTGCTTGCAGGCGATAATGATGACGAAGTGATAGCCCATTCGGATAATGTTACTGAAATGGTGGGCAACAGGCTTAAATACGCCCCCTTTGTGGTGAAGATAGCTGATATTAAAAAGCTTTGCCTTGTTAAGGATATTCATAAGAAGCATAATCATTAGGGGGAGGATGAAGGTGAAAGGGTAAAGGTAAAAGGTGTTAAATAAAAACCGTTAACTTTCACCTTTCACCTTTAGCCTTTCAGCTTTCACCTTTCTTCCGTACATTTATATCCATGTTTGAACCAACCCAATACCCTTACAGCCTCAAGTTTAGCATCGGCGGCATAGTACTTATGCTTGTGGTGATGCTTTTAATGCTATTAAATACGATGGCGTCAAATACTTTGGCAGCATGGGTGGTGTTTGGTCTTTTTTCGCTTTTTTTTCTTTTTATGGTAAGCATGCTGACCGTTAAGCGATTGATCCCTGCTATTAATGGCGATATAGCTCTCCGGTTAGATGATGAGGGCATAAGCGATTATATCCGCGATGTAAGTATTTATTGGAAAGATATTAAAGAAATAAAACTGGTGCAGGGCAGGAGCGCATCCACGATGCAGATCGACCTGAAATTTGAATCGGATTATGGCAGCAGCGTGGCAATTCCCCTGCGTTGGGTTAAAGGGAAGGATGACGAGATTTACGAAACAACATTGGCCTATTTTGAGCAGGCACCCGGTTAGGTTACGGAATAATATATCGCCGTTTTTTCTTTTTGCAAAAATTTAAACGCTGGTTTATTTTAATTGTACACCTATATTTGATAGAAGGAATTGACGGTAAAATACCGTGAAAACACGGTGTTTTTTTTGCGAAAAACATTATATCATTGTATAATATAAGCCAGGTGATGAAACTTTCAGGGATTTTACAACGTTGAACTTGGCTTATGTTTTAAAAAGTAATGATGTTAAGCCAATTTGCCCATTTTATTTCAGGTGAATTAAGCACAGGTAACTTCCTTCAAAACCTTGGATTTTACACTTTGCTCATTTTGCTTGCATGGATAATAATTGTCCAGTTTAAACATAAAGCCGGGAGGTACCGCGTTAATTAATTGACCGGGCCTGTTGTTCAATCCTGATCCCGTGTTAAAGCGGCAGATGAAATTATCTAAAAAAAATGTTTCAGTTATTTAATTAACTTTAATAACCTGATCAACTTTTATGAGTTTCCCCGATTGCCCAAATTGTAAAATGCCTTTCGACAAAAAACTGCACCGCAGTGTTTGGCGTAAAATATTTTTGCCGTGGTCGCCTTTAAGGCGCTATTACTGCAAAATATGTAAACATAGTTATTACGTACGCAATATCAGCAATAAGAGATCGCATGATTAATGGAGTTACGCCGGCCACTACTATTGACGATATACTCGTGCAATTAGAAATAACAATTGCCGATGGCATCCGGACTAATAGCCGGACCGGGTATTTTGCGGCTTTGTATTATAAGGTAACGGCAGGCGTAAAAGAGGGTATTGCAAAAGGCCTGTTTGAAAATGGCCCCCGGATGGAGCAGTTTGATGTGATTTTTGCTAAACGTTACCTTGATGCTTTAAACGCATGGAAGAAAAATGAGCCGGTCACTGAATCGTGGCGTGCGGCCTTTGATGCAGCAAATAACGGGTCTTTACTCGTGCTGCAGCAGTTACTGCTGGGCATGAACGCACACATCAACCTCGACCTGGGCATAGCGGCAGTTGCAGTTTCGGGCGGACAACTGGATACCGTTCAGAAAGATTTTTATACTATAAATGCCATTATTTCCTCATTAACCTACCAGGTGCTTAATGATATTGACCGTGTGTCGCCGCTTTTATCTTTATTAGGGCTGCATGCCGGTAATCAAACAGCTATATTAATACAGTTTAGCATTGATAATGCACGGGATGGCGCATGGTGCTTTGCCGAAGAACTGGTGACAAAGCAAGGGGCTGCTTATGATGCCTGCATTGCACAGCGCGACCAAACCATTAAAAAACTTGCAGATGACCTGGTGCATACCAAAGGTGTTATGCGGTTTACCATCTGGCTGATTCATTTGTTTGAATGGAAAAACATAGCTAAAATAATTAAGGTGCTACATGGGGCTGCCAAGAAAAAGATTGTAGTGGGGTAGGGAGTTGGCAGTTTTAAGTGGTTTAACTTTAAAAAACTATCGCTTGTGATTTTTAAGATATAAAAGTCAATTGAATTTTTCCGTCACCTAATAAATAGAATATTTTTACAGAAACTTTTTTCAGATGCTGATCCGCCCTGCAACGTTAGCCGACATCTCTCAAATTATGCAACTGATAAATGAAGTTGTGCCTGCAATGATTGCCGCCGGTAATTTTCAGTGGGACAGTACTTACCCTAATATACAGGTTTTTGAAAAGGATATCGCCCTGAATCAACTGTGGGTGGCTGAAATTGACAGCGAAATAGCCGGAATTGCAGCCATCACCACAGACCAGGAGCCTGAATATGCATACGTCGGCTGGGATATTTCCCAAACGGCCGTTGTAACACACCGCCTGGCCGTAAGCGAAAAATACCGGGGCAGGGGAGTAGCGGCAGCACTGCTGATGCAAGCTGAACAGGAAGCCATAGACCGTGGCATTAACCTGCTCCGCATTGATACTAATACTGCAAATGAGGCCACCCAAAGGCTTTTTCCTAAATTAGGCTACCTGTTTGCCGGCGAAACCGGCCTGGGTTTCAGGCCTAACCTGCGGTTTTATTGTTACGAAAAGTTGATAGCCGTTGGACCATAGTCCATAGGCCATAGTCGATAGTTTTAATTATTAGAGGACAGAATGACCGAAAGTGCCCTTGATTGTGGACCATCGGCTATGGTCTGAAAAATAAATATCAAAATATCGCAACCCCTTAGTTAATAGCGACGTAAAAATACACCAAAGTCGAATTGATTGATTTTATTGAATTTTTACAATTATGGAACTATTATTTTTCTTTTCATTGGCAGGGGTGGTCATCGTGATCCTGATACTACAGTTTGATAAGAAACAAACGATAAAAGTTAACACCGTTTTAAAAGAGACAAGGAGCGTACCGCCATTGTTCCTCTTAAAATCGACCGAACAAAAGATAAGCGTTTTAAAAGCGGCGCTTCGTTATGACGATGTTCCGCAAAATATGGCTGCTGCGGCGTCCATGGCGAACATTTACAATAACCAAAACGAAAACAACAGGCAATCAAAAGTGCAGGAGCTTAAACTGTTATCAGCAAAATATAATAACGGGCAAATATCCCTTGAGGCCTATAATGTAAAACTGGATGAACTGCTTGAGCAGATACAAAGCCAGGGCGGATCATTTGAACTGGCCTGCTGAGGTGGGTAAAAAAGAGTTGTAACAAGTTATAAAGGTTGTAATAAGTTAAAAAGGTTGTAATTAGTTGTAAGGGTTACAATCGCCTGCCTACAACTTACTACAGCCCTTACAACTTTTTCAACTTATTACAACCATTACAACCTTTACAACTTATTACAACCTTTTCAACTACTAATTCAACTACTAATAAATCTTAAAACAAAATCGCTATTATTGCAGCCAAATGTCAGATGAAGCAATAGTAAAACGGTTAAAGGTAATTGTTAAAGAACATGGCGGCCAGCTGGCTTTGGCCGGCGCTATAGGTGTTGATCAGGGCTTTATAAGCAAGGTGATC
>JBIOHE010000364.1:0-4297 GCA_044448725.1 Sphingobacteriales bacterium
CCAATGAAATATACGGGTTATAGCTTGCCTTGTTTTTTTGCAAGATTAAGCTTTTAACAAACATTTCCGGCTTTTACACCTTCATCCGTCATTACTGTTTTTTCCAGGCTTGCCCCTGGTTGGGACTCAGGATGACAAAAAAATTAAAAGGATGACAAAAAAATCAAATTACAAGATTAAGCGCCATGCACAGCATAATCTGTATAGCCCTTTTCATCTGCTGAGTAAAACAGGTCCATTTTCAGATCGGCAGACAGGGGACTTTTATGACTAAAGCGGTTAACCAGATCGGGGTTGTTGATGAAAGGACGACCAAATGCAATCAAATCACCCAAACCGCTTTGCAGGTCGGCTTCAGCATGTACCAAATCGTAACCGCCGGCCAGGATGATCGTGTTTTTAAAAGTATCGCGAATAGTTTGCTTTATTTGTAATGGCACTGCCGGAGCGCCCAGGGCTGAGTGATCAACCAAATGGATATAGGCAATACCGATATTGTTCAATTGCTGAGCCAGGTACTCATAAGTGGCATCAATTTCAGGATAATGCGGCATATCGCTGGCAACGCCGTAAGGTGATAAACGAATGCCTGTTTTATCCTTGCCGATAGCTTCGGCCACAGCTGCCGCTACTTCAATAACAAAACGACTGCGGTTCTCAACGCTCCCGCCGTAATTATCGGTGCGTACATTGCTCACGGGCGACAGGAATTGCTCCAGCAGATAACCATTTGCGCCATGCAGTTCCACGCCGTCAAAACCGGCGGCTATGGCATTTTTTGCAGCAGCAACATATTCAGCTTTGGTTTGCTCCAGGTCTTCGGCAGTCATGGCTTCCGGTACCGGGAAATCCTGCATTTGCGCTGCATCGGTCCACATTTGTCCTTTAGCTTGTACGGCTGAGGGGGCAAGCACCCTTGCGCCTTCAGGCATATTAAGCGGGTGGCTGATCCTGCCGGAATGCATGAACTGGACAACGATCTTCCCGCCCTTTGCATGCACTGCCGATGTGACTTTTTTCCAGCCTTCAACCTGCGCCTGGTTAAAAATGCCGGGTATGCGGGCATAACCCAATCCGTTTGGCGATGGCGATGTACCTTCGGTGATGATAAGGCCTGCGCCGGCGCGTTGTGCGTAATACTCCGCCATCAGGTCGTTAGGCACATTACCAATGGCACGGCACCTGGTCATAGGCGACATAACGATACGGTTTTTAACTTCAATATCTCCAATTTTCGCTGGTGTGAATAATTTGTACTGCTCCATTTTTTGTGTTTGTTATTTTATTAAGAATTTGTTTTTTGTGTTTGATGATCCCCGCTAAGGGCAGCCAAATGTAAAATACTTTATATTGATAAAATGTGTTGTTTTTTGAATATGACATGGACATGGTTCAGGATTTTTAATTTTACTTTTAGGTGAAGGAAAGAGAGGTAGTCTTGTTGCGGCATGGTCAAATTCCTGAGAACCCAATCGGGATAATGCAAACGAAACATTTGGTTTTGGCCATTGTTTTAACGGTTAAAAATAAACTGTAACAGCCCGTCAAACCCAAAAAAAGAAGCTGCCTTTTTTAGGGGCAGCTTCCGGGCATTTAAGCTTAATGCTATTAATTACTGTAATTCAATGGTACTTCTTAACCTCGAACCATCCGGATAATACCCTGATATGGTAAGCAAACCATTTTTAAGATTGCTTAATGCACGGTCCATATCGTCAATACTGGCAATTGGCTGCTTGTTGATCTGGGTAATTACTGATCCAACCGGAACATCAGTGGCATCAAACAAACCACCTTCTCTAACCTGCGTAACCAATACACCCGAACTGGTATGGAACTTGCCTTTTTGAGCAGCATTCAGCGGTATAAAGCTGGCGCCTATCCTGTTAAACAGTTCTTCGGCGGATTTTGTAACTGTTGCAGTTTTTATTTCAGGCTTATTGGCTTTCAGGGTTACAGTGAAGTTTTTCTCTTCGTTACCGCGTAAAACAGTTAAGTGAATTTTATCGCCTGGTTCCAAACGGGCAACCGGCTCCTCCAGATCTGATTCTGCAAATGCTTTGTTGCCTTCAACTTTGGTAATGACATCACCTTTTTGTATGCCTGCCTGTTCGGCCCCGCCACCGGGTACTACCTGGTCAATATATAAACCTACATTTTTGTCTATATGATACTCATTGGCAACATCCTCGTCAAGTGCCTTAAAGCCGATACCTACAAAACCGCGTTTTACAGCGCCATACTTTTCAATATCATTCAAAACCTTTTTTGCCAGGTTAACGGGGATGGCAAAGCCATAGCCTTCATACGAGCCGGTGTGCGACGCGATAGCTGAATTAATGCCAATCAGTTCGCCGTTTGTATTCACCAGCGCACCGCCGCTGTTGCCGGGGTTAATGGCGGCATCGGTCTGAATAAAGGATTCTATCGCCTGGCTTAATTTTGGCGCCTGCTGGTATTGGGTGCGGCCAAAAGGATTTTGCTGCTGCCTTTCTTCGCTGCCAATGATGCCAATAGTACGACCTTTGGCGCTTATAATACCTGCGGTAACGGTTGAAGTTAACCTGAACGGATTGCCAACGGCCAATACCCACTCCCCAACTTTTACATTATCAGAGTTGCCTAATTTTACGATTGGCAGGTCGTGCCCTTCAATTTTAATTAAAGCAAGGTCGGTGTTTGGATCGGTGCCAATCACTTTGGCTTTAAAATTCTGGTGGTCGTTGGTTACCACTTCAATTTTATCGGCTTTATCAACCACGTGGTTATTGGTAACGATGTAGCCATCGGGCGAAATAATAACGCCGGAGCCTGAAGCCTGCTGCACCTGATTCAGCGGATGACCCTGCTGGCCGAACATCTGGCCGAACATCTGCTGCAACTGGCTTTGCTGGTCGTCGCCGGCCTGGTTTGTGTAAGTAGTTTTAATATAAACAACCGCCGGGGTTACCGCTGCCGCTGCTTCGGTAAAATCAAGCTGCCCGGCTGATGACAATGTATTTGATGGTGGTGTAATATGATTACTTGCAAAATAAACCTTTTGCCTGTCCTCAAAACTCATGTTGCTGGCGTACTTATTCTCAATAAGCCTGTATCCGCCCAGCGCCATAGCCCCGCCAACAAAAGCTGTTAATAATGTTAAACCAATCTTTTTCATCTTATTTTCTCTTTCTTTGTTATAATTATTTTTTATTATTCAAATTTAATACCATATAGACGTTATAAGCAATGGTAAGTTATCAGTAATTTTGTTAAATTTTGTTAAATTTAATACATCTGCAATGAAAATACGCTTTTTTAAATACCAGGGTGCAGGCAATGATTTTATTTTGACTGATAATCGCGACGGTATAACAGATCACCATAACCCTGCTTTGATTGCCGGTTTGTGCGACCGTCGTTTTGGCATAGGCGGCGATGGTATGATGTTTCTGCAAAACAGCGAAGGCTACGATTTTGAGATGGTTTACTACAATGCCGACGGACAACCAAGCAGCATGTGCGGGAACGGCGGCAGGTGCATTGTGGCCTTCGCCAAATATCTCGGAATCATTGATATGGAGACAAATTTTCTGGCGGTTGACGGTCCGCATTATGCCAAAATTTCAGCTGAGGGCGATTGGGTGAGTTTGCAGATGACAGATGTTAAGGAAATTATACGCGATGAGGATGCCTACGTATTAAATACAGGCTCGCCGCATTATGTAAAGCTTGTTGAAGGCCTGAAAGATAAAAATGTGTACCGGGACGGGCATGCCATCCGCAATAACGATACCTATAAAGCCAAAGGGATCAATGTGAATTTTGTTGAGCATGCAGGGGACGGCTATTTTGTGCGCACTTTTGAGCGCGGTGTTGAAGATGAAACGTATGCCTGCGGAACAGGCGTAACCGCCGTAGCCCTGGCTATGGCAAAACATCAACTACAAGCAGGGCATATTGTTACACCCATAAAAGTGTTAGGCGGCGACCTTGTCATCCGCTTTGACTACGACGGCGAAAAGTTTACAGACATATTTTTGGAAGGGCCCGCAGTTAAGGTTTTTGAGGGGGATGTTGTGGTTTAGTACGCATCCGCCTGTGCTTATAATTGTGTGAACCTTGTCGCGAATGGTAAAAGAGATTTGGCATCAGTCTTCTGCGCCTTCAAACCGCCTTTTTGTCATCCTGAGTCCCAACCAGGGGCAAGCCTGGAAAAAACAGTAATGACGGATGAAGGTGTAAAAGCCGGAAATGTTTGTTAAAAGCTTAATCTTGCAAAAAAACAAGGCAAGCTATAACCCGTATATTTCATTGG
>JBIOHE010000365.1:0-4274 GCA_044448725.1 Sphingobacteriales bacterium
ATTAAGATCTGTTTGCCCGTGACGGACGATGTATAGTATTTTGGTCATTGGTTCACTGGTTTATTAGTTCATTGGTTCATTGGTATGGTCGTTCATTGGTTCAGTTGTTCATTGGTTGTATCGTAGGACTTCGCGGCGCAACCAAATTCCATAATAGTTATTCCATTAATTAATTTTAGCAGTCTTCTACTAATGAACAAATGAACCAGTGAACCAATAAACTAATTAATAACCGGCAATCTGTAAAACTGCGGTTTTACTTCATCCGGGAATTCAAAATTTGTATAGTCGGTTACCACATTGTACAAGGTATCGCGCTCTATAGGTTCGCGGCCTACATTTTTTATCAGTTCAACCAATTGTTTGGTGCTCATGCCGGGATGCTGTTCTTCGGCGCCTGCCATTGAATAAATTTTGGTGGTATCGTCCAGTGTACCGTCAATATCATCCACACCAAAATTTAAAGACAACTGCGCCGTGTTGCGGCTGATCATGGCCCAATAGGCTTTGACATGATCGAAATTATCCAGATAAATACGGGCAATGGCATAATTACGCAGATCTTCAATAACCGTTGATTCGGCCACATGCGACATCTGGTTATCCTGATTACGAAATTTTAACGGGATAAACGTTTGAAAGCCGCCCGTTTTATCCTGTAAAGCACGAAGGCGTTCCAGATGGTCAACGCGGTGCCAATATTTTTCAATATGTCCGTATAGCATCGTCGCATTTGACCGTGCGCCCAGTTTATGCCATTCTTCGTGAATTGCCAGCCATTGGTCGGCGGTACATTTGTCTTTAGCAATTTGTTCCCTTATCTCGGGGTGGAAAATTTCCGCACCTCCGCCGGGCATTGATTGCAGACCGGCTTCGTACATCAGGCGCATGCCTGTGGCATAGTCTATTTTTGCTTTTTTAAAGATGTAATGGTACTCTACCGGGGTGAGGGCCTTGATATGCAATTCAGGGCGGTACGCTCTTATCTTACTGAATAACTCACTATAAAAGGCCAGATCGTACTGCGGCAGTACGCCGCCAACAATATGCACTTCGGTAACAGGCTCGTTATCATATTTTTTAACGATATCCAGCATTTCGTCCAGAGTGTACTCCCACCCTTCCGATTTCTGTTTGATCAGCCTGGAGTAGGAACAAAACTTACAGTCGTAAACACAAAGGTTGGTAGGCTCAATATGAAAATTACGGTTAAAATAAGTTTTATTGCCATGCCTTTTTTCACGAATATAATTGGCCAAAACACCAAGGTAACCCAATTCGCCTTTTTCATACAGTAAAACGCCTTCATCAAAACCAATACGCTCATTGTGCAGTACTTTTTCGGCAATCTGCTTTAAATCAGCGGGTAAATGCGGGTTTTGCAGCAGAATGTGTAAATTTTCTTCGGATTCCATTCAAAAAAATTTCTGTAAAAATAGGAAATGTTAATGTAATGAGGATGTAAGATTTAATTTAGAGGCAATCCAGACTGGTTTCAAGTCACAAGTCTTTAGTCGGAAGCCATAAGTCGAGTTTTATACCTTTCTTTACTTTCGACTAAAAACTTCTGACTTGAGGCTAATTACCTTTCCAAATAGACTTTAACGGGATGATCCACAAATTTTTAATGATCATCCCATTTTGTTTTTTGACCTGCAAATGGTCAAAATTACTTTTCGGAAAAAATACAGCTGTCATATTTGTTGAACCGTTATCTGCAAACAATTCTACCGATGATGCGTCAACCAGGAGCTTAATACCCGATTCCCGGCTTTTCGATAAACGCGGCGCAGTTAATAATTTTACAAAACCGCCGTTAAAATTAACTTCTCCCGCATGGGAACGGTCGATAAAGTAACTGTTATCATTTTTACGGTAGCCGATAACTAATTGCTCACCGGAGCTATTGGAAAACACCAGTGAATAATCCATGATATTCCCGGCATTCAGGGCCAGCATATATTGATCAGGAAGCTTTCCGGCTAATGGCAGCGACAAATTTTTAACATTTACAAGCCTGTCTGTTGTTGCCAGGTTTTTTATCTCATTAACAGGGTTCGACGTCAAAACAATATCGCCGTTCACCTTCCTTAAAGCCAGTTCACGGGGAATTGTCATTGCACCGCGCCATTTTTGAGTTGGTGCCTGATCGGCGTAAAGCCAGTTGCTCATCCATCCTAAAAATATTTTACGTTCACCTGTATTTCCCCAGGTAACGCCCGCATAATCATCAGGGCCGTAATCAATCCATTTAGATTTATTATCTAACGGAATAAAGGTTTTGCCGTCAAAATTCCCGATAAAATATTGGGTTGCCGAACCGCCATTAGGGCCTCCCGGGTTCTCACTTACCAGCAACACCCAATATTTTTTACTTTTCAGTTTAAGCGGAAACAAGTCCGGGCATTCCCAAACACCCCCATGTTCGCCCAAACCCTGACCGAATTCACTTTCTTTCGACCAATCCTTTAAGTTGCGGGAGGAATAAAAGGTCACCCTGTCTTTTGTCGCCAGGGTCATTATCCATTTTTTACCCGGTGCATACCAGCTAACTTTGGGGTCGCGGAAATCCCTTATGCCGGGGTTTTTTAAAACCGGGTTTGCGGTATATTTGATCCATGTATTACCTCCGTCCAGGCTATAAGCTATGCTTTCATTCTGAAATTTATCGCTACCGGTTCTTTCCAGTTTAGGGTCATGCTGGGTAAATATTGCCACCATCGGGGCCTGACCTTTTTTACCGAACCCGGATGTGTTTTTATAATCAATTACCGCACTGCCCGAAAAAATGTACCCCAAACTATCAGGATATAAGGCTATGGGCAATTGTTTCCAGTGAACAAGGTCCCTGCTAACCGCATGCCCCCAATGCATCGGGCCCCAAACAATATCATTGGGATAATACTGAAAAAACAGGTGATACATTCCTTTATAATAAACCATTCCGTTTGGATCGTTCATCCATTTCTCTTCTGGCGAAAAATGCAATTGCGGCCGGTAAGGTTCCTGATAGCTTTCGCCGGATTTCATCTGAGCTTTGGAAAGAAAGACATTTAATAAAAACAAGGCTATCAGCAAGGTGCGTTTCAGGTTCATTTTAATTGGTATTAATGCAAATAAACATCGAATGTGCATTTTTGTTATTTTACCTGGTCCTCCCCAAATTCATCCGGGGAATAACGGATACCAGCCAATTTCCTTATCTTATCCAGTGTTTCCATTAATAAAAGCGTATCATTAAAAGTAACAACCGGGCTTTCTGTTAACCCTCTTTTTAAACAATCATTTACATGACGGGCTTCGTACTGATAACCAAAACCGGCTTCTTTTGCAACAGGAATAATTTCCCTGCTGTCAACCCTTTCATTATAAAACTCTATAGTCGAGGATGGCTCATAAAACCTTGAGGTTAACCTTATTCTCCCTTCGCTCCCGCATATATCAGCTTCGGTGGCCAGGTTCGACGAAAAAGTAGAAAACAACTGCGCCATCGCCCCATTTTTATAGCGAAAAAGTATGGCGCACTGTTCATCAACGCCAGTTGAAGCGGGCGTTATTACCGCATCAATATGGTCGGGTTTTCCAAGGATGCTCATCGCAATAAAAACATTGTAAATGCCTATATCCATTAACGTTCCGCCGCCGAGGGCAGGATCAAACAACCTTGCCGCGATGGGCGGAACTGGTTTAAAGCCAAAATTTACCAGTATAGCCCTGATCTCCCCAAGCAGCCCCTCTCCTATCATTTCCTGCGTTTTGAGGTAATGGGGATGGAATTTTGTCCATAAGGCTTCCATTAAAAACACTTTTTGCTCTTTGGCGTAGCTGATCATTGCGGCCGCTTGGCGGGAGTTCATGGCGAATGGTTTTTCGCATAAAACCGCTTTCTTATGCCTCAAACAAAGCATGGTATTCTCGTAATGCAGGTTATGCGGGGTGGCGATGTAAATCACATCTACTTCCGGATTTTGAACAAGCGCTTCATAGCTGTCGTGTATATGTTTTACCGGGAACTCTTTGCTAAAATCATCAGCAGATTTTTGCGATCTTGAGCCAACGGCAATTAATTCAGCATCTTTAACCAATTTCAGATCTGATGCGAATTTATGCGCGATTCGGCCTGTGCCCAATATTCCCCAGCGGATTGTTTTCATACATTAATTTATTTTGATTTATTATCCTTAGACGTTGTTAAATATCATAAAATTTGATGATTTTTTTATGTTTTAATATTTTGCAGCACCCGATTGCTTTTCCACGTATTCAAATAAATA
>JBIOHE010000366.1:0-4266 GCA_044448725.1 Sphingobacteriales bacterium
CCCCCCAGTTTACCTTATAAAAAACGTATACCCTATATATTTTAATGGCGCTGTTGAGTCGATTGATAATGGCAGGGGCTTAAAAATCAAACTTAAAAATGAACCTTATTTTTACAAATTAAGCGGAACATGTAATGATACAGCTTGCCTCGTAGACAATATTACTTGGGGGGACACACTTTCTAAGGGAGCGAATTCAGATACTATCACTCTCAAATCAAGGTTAAATGGTAAAATGACAACATGGAAATTGCCGGCAAATATTGATTCTCTTCAATAATGCAATTTCCCCCAACTGGCGCGGGAATGCCTGGCAGGGCAAAAGAGGTGGAGTTCCAGGCCCCGCATGCACGGTAAACGGGATGCATGTCAGAAACGGGCATAGCTGGTCAGGCACAGTTTAATAATTATCTGAACCCGAATTTATCGAAAAAATGAATTTTTAGAATTCTGCCAATTCTTTAATTCTGAAAATGGCGCAGCCTTCTTGAACTCCTTTGAAAAACAAATAATAAGTGAAAAATTCTGATTCAAACAATTAGCACGCTTCCAGGTCAAAGATAGCCCAACGCTTTTCCAGCCCGGATACCCTCGCCAAAGGAAAGAATAAGCAAGCACATTTAAATAATTGATTTTCTGACTTTCAAACTACTAAAAAACTAATCTCTGATCAACTAATCTCTAATCTCCATTTTAAGCCTTCGGCTTAAAATCGTATCTTTGCGCCCAAATGATCGCTATTAATAATCTTACGTTCGAGATAGGTGCGCGGGCCCTGTATGATGAAGCCAACTGGCATATAAAACCGGGAGAAAAAATTGGCCTGATCGGCGCCAACGGAACCGGCAAAACTACCCTTTTAAAAATTATTGTAGGCGACTATTCGCCTACATCAGGTACTATATCTATGGCTAAGGACCTTACTATAGGTTACCTTAACCAGGACCTTTTGTCTTATTCATCTGATAAAAACATATTGCATGTTGCTATGGAGGCTTTTGAGCGCCAGAACCAGCTGCATGATGAGATTGAAAACCTGCTGCAAAAACTGGAAACGGATTATACCGAAGACCTGCACAAGCTAAGCGACAAGCAGCACGAGTTTGAAGTGCTGGATGGCTATAATATTGAATACAAAGCCCATGAAATTTTAGCAGGTTTAGGCTTTACCGAACCTGATACCCACCGCAAGTTGAGTGAGTTTTCGGGTGGATGGCGGATGCGGGTTATGCTTGCTAAGATCCTGTTACAGGCGCCTGATATTTTATTGCTCGATGAGCCTACGAATCACCTCGACTTACCTTCCATACAATGGCTGGAAGATTATTTGAAAGCATTTGATGGCGCGGTGATCATAGTATCGCACGATAGGTGGTTTTTGGATAAGGTAATTAACCGCACCGTGGAAACACGCAAGGGAAAACTTACCGTTTATGCAGGCAATTACTCTTTCTACCTTGAAGAAAAAGCGCAACGTGAAGAAATTCAAAAGGGCGAATTTAAAAACCAGCAGTCAAAAATAAAACAGGAAGAGCGCTTGATCGAACGTTTCAGGGCGAAGGCATCGAAAGCAAAAATGGCGCAGTCGCGGATCAAGGCTTTAGATAAACTGGAGCGTGTTGACGATGTTGATGATGATAACCCATCAGTAAATTTCAGCTTCCGGTTTTCAAAACAATCAGGCAGGCATGTGGTAACGATGGAAGATGTCACCAAAAAATATCCGGCTATTGATATTGTAACACACACCGAGGCAATTATTGAAAAAGGCGATAAAATTGCCCTGATTGGCGCGAATGGTAAAGGTAAATCAACCGTTTTGCGGATTATTGCAGGGGCTGATAAAGATTTTACAGGCAAATGCGAAACCGGTCATAATGTAACGCAAACTTTTTTCGCGCAGCACCAACTGGAGGCCCTGCACCTTGAAAATAACGCTTTACAGGAATTACAATCCTTTGCACCAAGACATACCGAAACTGAACTGCGCACCATTTTAGGCTCGTTTCTGTTTACGGGTGATGATGTGTTTAAAAAGATAAAAGTACTATCGGGAGGAGAAAAATCCCGCGTAGCACTGGCAAAAGCTTTGACAGCAGATGCCAATTTCCTGGTGCTGGATGAGCCCACCAACCACCTTGATATCGCATCGGTAAATATATTAGTGCAGGCATTGCAACAGTTTGAAGGCACATTGATTGTGGTATCGCACGACAGGTATTTCCTTGATAATGTGGCTAACAAGATCTGGTTTATTGAAGACCAGCAAATAAAACAATATCCCGGCACCTATGCCGAGTTTGATGTTTGGTATGCCAAACGCAAACTGGAACCCAAAGCTGCGGTAACTCCGGCACCTCAACCGAAAAAAGAAGAGAAAAAAGAAGCTGCCCCGGTTAAACATCACTCCGAAAATAAGTTCCAGCAGCTAAAAAAACTTAACCAGGACCTGGCTAAGATGGAAGAGCAAATGACCGAACTTGAAAAAACGGTAAAACAATTGGAAGCCCAGCTCAGCGATCAAAAATTATATAATGATGCGGCCAAGCTGAAAGAAATTAATAAAAACTACGAGTTAAAGAAATTAGACTTAGGTCACGTGCAGTTAAAATGGGAAACATTGGCTGAACAGATCATGGAACTGGAAGCGTAGGAGAATTTCGGATTTCGGATGTTCGATTTCGGATTTATTTCAGGAAGGTTCCCTGAGATTAAAAATAACTATGGAAAACGTTATTGCGGGTAATAACCTATGTCATTGCGAGGTACGAAGCAATCGCGAACTTTGCGTGGCCGATCTGCATGACGGAGATTGCTTCGTTCCTCGCAATGACAAGCGGTTTATAAGGTTCATTACAGTAATGAGCGTATTCTTATTTATCACTGCTAAATCCTTCGCCCAAACTCCATACGACAACACCGTTTTCCGTCCCGAAATAAAAAGCGTTGAGTTTTATAATACAGCGAAACAAGCTTCCTTCCCAATTATTACGCTCGGCTCCGATGAAAAGGTATTGCTGGCATTTGATAACCTGCATGGCGGGACGCAAAATTATTCCTATACCCTTGAGCATTGCGATGCCAACTGGAACTCATCCAACCTTTCACCTATTGATTATTTACAAAATTACATGGACGACAGGGTAACAGATTATAGTTACTCTACCAATACGGTACAAAAATACACGCATTACCAGCTCAAATTGCCGAATGAAAACATCGCTCCAAAAATTGCCGGCAATTATATCCTGAAGGTTTACGAGGATGGCGACCAGTCGAAAATGGTGCTGACAAGAAGATTGTATGTAGTTAAGCCAAACATTGCAATCAGCGCCGAAATAGTACCTTCAAGTGATAACGCAACACGGCAAAGCAACCAAAAGATCAATTTTACACTCGATTACGGCAGCCTCCCTGTGCAAAACCCGGGTGGAGACCTGCGCACATTTATCATGCAAAATGCACGCGGCGAAACGGCCCAATTGAATACACAGCCAACCTACATCCGTGGCACCCAGCTCATTTTTAATGATGTAAGCCAAAATGATTTCCCGGCGGGAAATGAATTCAGGCATTTTGATACCCGCACCTTCAAACTAAACTCCATAAATATATTACACATTTACCGCGATACCGCCAACACCGTAATTTTGCTGACCGATCCTGATTTAAACCGGCCTGATTACACCTCCCTTTTTGATCTGAACGGCAGTTTTTACATCCTTAACCAGGATGGCGTTGATCCGCGCACCGATGCCGACTATGCCCATATTTATTTCACTTTAGCTACTAAAAAATCACCGGATGACGGCACGCCATACATTGCGGGACAGTTTAATGATTATAAGCTTGATGGCAACAGCAAAATGATTTTTGACCCTGCAAGCGGTAAATTTGCAGCCAGCCTGTTTTTAAAACAGGGGGTTTATGACTACACTTACGTTTGGACAGACAAAGCCGGTAAAGCAGATGATACCGCACTTGAGGGTAGTCATTTTGAGACTGAAAATGATTATCAGATTTTGGTTTACTACCGCCCGCCCAGCGCCCGCTGGGAAGAATTGATAGGGTATAAGGTATTGAATACGGTAAAAAAGTAAAAATTTACAAATAAATTAATTTTATAATATTTAACAAGCATTAATATCAGGGAAGTAATTATGTAATAAAGCATAGCGCAGTATGAGGCGGTCATCCAAAACTGGAGCCGCAATTAATTAAATTAGTAGCGATAACTGAAGGCTTCGCAATTATTAACAATTAAAA
>JBIOHE010000367.1:0-4260 GCA_044448725.1 Sphingobacteriales bacterium
GTATAGGTATTTAATGAAAAATGTACAAATGCATAAAATTCCATTTGTTGCCAACGCAACTGGTTTTCTGATGGCACCGGGCCATAAGGTTTGGGCGCGCTGGTTTGAGCACTGCAAAACGCCATCGGGAACAAAGAAAAAACTATCCCCCAAAAAAAATTTCTATTCATAAATTCATATTTATTACATTTTTACTTTAATCTCCTGTTTCAATTGATGCTGGTTGCGAAAAATCAATATTTCGGTATTTTTCCCTGCAACCGCGACGCGGGCTTCCTGCAGCTCTTTAAGGTTGCTAACCAGCCAGCGATCTAATGCCAGTATTACATCGTTAGCCTGAAGGAATTCAGATGCAGCCGATCCACGGGCAACCGACACCACTAATACACCTTGTATCGCAGCCATGCCTGTTGCAGATTGTTCGCCAGGTGTACTCAGGTTTTTTACCCTGGCACCCATAAAATCAATTGTTTCATCTTTATCTTTCTGCCGGATCAGGCTGACTGCCGGGAAGATTGGTTTTTTGGCAATAGCCTTCAGCCGCAAGGAAACAACGCCGAAACTATCCATGGCAAAGTTTTTGAAACCTACCGACAAAGCGGCTGAACCTTCTTTCAGTCGAAAATCACCTTTTTCAGGGTTTTCAAAAGCTACGGGGCCATACACAGAATGACTATCCGTTCCGCGGGACCGGGCTTCAGCGAGCGAAGCAGCATCGGGAAAGGCGTTATATTCAACTTCTTTCCCCCATGCAGAAATCCCGATAGGCAAGTACCCCGCCCCAACAATATTATGGCGGAATACATCATTGCTGTTCTTAAACCACACGTGAGGGTGAAAAGTGCTATTGATCATAATATTGTTTTCAACAACGCGGTTTACGCCCTCCCGTAGCTTAATACCCCCATTTAAACAGAGGTTGCTGTAAATCATGTAGTTGCTTGACCCATCGTCCAGGTCAATGTCCCACCCGTGGTCGCAGCGGAAGCGGTTATAACGCAGAATGATCGGACTCACGACATCAAGAAGAGCCAATCCATGATTTGCAGCAACGGTTGAGTCAAGTTTAATTTTATCCGCCTGCCAGTAACGGTCACGGCCCCAGGAATTAAAAGAACCGTGGTCACCTGTTTCCTTTACGGTATTAAAAACATCGTTATATTCAATTATATGTCCTCCCCATGTTCCTTCATTTACGTTTATTCCTGCACGCGGAACATCGTAAATAGTATTGTGGCTTACCGTAATATTTTGACACATAGACAATTGCACACCTGCCGATTGCTTTTCCACATAGCCAAGGTCAAACATCAGGTTATCATACACTTTACAGTCTTTCGGGTAGTTGTTGGTTTTAGGCCCTGCGGCAAGATCCATTTGCGCTGGTGGTATGTATTGATAATAGCTAAAACTGGGCGAACGGGCCGCTCCAGGGTCGCCAACAAAACAAATACCGCTTGCGCCGATTTCGGAAATTAAACAGCCCGAAATCTCGCAATCCCTGTTGAATTTACTGAAAAAAATTGCGTTACTGCCCAAATCGTGCAGGGTGCAATTTTTGAGACTGCAATGTACCGCGCCTTCGTACAATATCGCCCCGCCGCGGTAAATCGTCCAGTCGCTGCGGAGTAAGGGCTCCCTGTTTTGCATAAAAGTGCGTACGGTTTCCGTTAATAATAGGCCGGAGATGATAATGTTTTTAACCGGCTTTTCTTCAGTACCCCTGAATTCAAATAAATGTGGCACCTGCGGCGTTTCAAACGTTGCAGTCTTTAAATCAAGCCCCGCAGGCGGGAAATAATATAAAGTTTTCTTTTGCTTATTGTAATACCATTCGTTAGCCGTATCAAGTTCTTCGAAAATATTTTCAACATAACGGTATTTTTCATGCATGCCCGAAGGCCGGTTATTTTGCCAGCCCCCTTCAAGTACAGGCTGGCCGCTGCTGTCTTTACCTGTAATAATATAATGCAAATCACCCCACCTTGCACTGTGCAGGGCATGCACATATCCACCAGCAGGGGTCTTCCACCTTGCGGCCCGTTCTTTGCTTATGGCGTCGGCTGCGGTGCCACCGAGAATCTGTGCCGAAGGGTTATAGTTCGGGTAGCGGGCCATCCGCTGCAATTTTCCGTTAACAAGCAATGCATCAAAAACAAGGTCCCGGTCAATTACAGCTTGCCAAATGCCATTTTTATATTCCTTCCAGTTCAACCTTCCAGGTAAAGCACCACCGCTTATTATGGCCTTCTCACGGTTAACGCTCGTCAAAGTCAGCGGTCCGTCGTCTTTCCTGGAGTCGGCAGAAGTAAACACAACAGGGTTGCTTATGTGATAAGTCCCCCCGTAAAGCCGGATAAAAACTGTGCCCGGGATTTTCCGTGCTGCTCTCAATGCACGGTTTATGGAAGCAAATGGTTTGCTTTTTGTCCCCGGGTTAATATCACTGCCTTTGGTGGAAACATATAAATTTGTTTGCGCATTACCACCGGCCGGCCATAGGAACATTACGAATAAGACTGTCAGTAAAAAATAATTTACCCTCATTTTTATATTTTTAACGCTTATAGTTTTTCTACAATCCTGATTCCTTTTTCTTTAAAAACTTCAATTGCATTCTCAAAGCTTTCAGGGACAAAGCCAACTGCTAATTTTGAGTTCAGTTTTTCTACAAAAATTATCTTTTGACTGCTTTTTTTATTTAGTCCTGCCGGGAAATAATACTTATACTTGGGTCTTCCCCAAAAATTCCTGTCCTTATCAATACTATTATCCCAGGTTACGAT
The DNA here is from genome assembly GCA_044448725.1 of Sphingobacteriales bacterium. Taxonomy (GTDB): domain Bacteria; phylum Bacteroidota; class Bacteroidia; order Sphingobacteriales; family Sphingobacteriaceae; genus Mucilaginibacter. Next base: position 2,787 of record JBIOHE010000367.1, read on the forward strand.
TTTCACTTGCGATATATCGTGTAAATCAATTGTGTTTTTCCAATAGACGCGTATAAAAATGCCAAAGGCAATAATGTATCCTAAACCCGCCCCAAAAACCCTTAATAAAACACTAATTACATCGTGTTTTATACCAATAATGCCAAATACAACTAATGAGGAAACTAACGCAGGCAGAACCCTATTAAAAATATTTGTAAACCTGATTTGTGTATTGTCAATTTCAAATGTTTTGTCCTTATAATTCATTTTTTAATGTTTTTCAGGATTAATTATTGCTTTATTTTATCGGCTCGTATTTAAAATTCTTAAACGTTATACTCCCTTCACCAATGGAACATAAGGCAATACGCAGCCCTAAAAAGCCCCCTAATACATTGTGGTGCATGCCCGAAACTTCAAACGAGGTTTCTGTTTTATTCCATTTTACGCCATCGGTGCTATAAAAGCAATCAACTGTATTTTCTACTTTTTTAAATTTTAAAAACACATGCCGTTTAAACTTATTCCATTCTGTTACAAATTGCCAATCGTGTACATTGTTCATTAAATTGGTGCTATCGGCAAAAAAACTATATGAATTTTGATTGTTGTAAAAAATGGCTAAACCACCTTTAGCATTCCCTTGTATTTCCATTTCCACTTCGGCAGTGTAAGAGTGATGCGATGGAATACATACCATTGGCGAACATTCGCTTATATCTTTTCCTTTTGCCTTGATGGTTAATGAATTATTAGAAAAATGAATTCTTGCAGTATCATATTCTCCCCAAAATTTCCATTGTGGTTTTAATGAGTTGCCACTAAAATCATCACTTAACGGATAAGCCGGTTTTTTGGTTTGATTGTATGGCGATGGAATTGGTTTTTCTGTTTTTATATTAGCGGCTATTTTAAACCAACCATCTTTAGTCCATTCTACAGGTTCTAAAAGAGTTTGCCTGCCCATATTGTAATACTCTTTTTCGTAAGCATGTAAAACAAGCCACCATTTACCATGAGCGCCTTCAACCAAAGTGCCATGCCCTTTTGAGCACCATTGTTCTGTTTTATTGATGGTTCTGTCTATTGGATTGTAGGGTGAATTTTCCCAGGGGCCAAAAGGAGATTTTGAACGGGCAGAAATTACCATGTGGCTTGTGGCGGGACCTGCAGTGCCGCCTTCGGCTACGGTCAGGTAATAATAATCGCCACGTTTGGTAACTTTGGGCCCTTCCAGACAAAAACATTCAATGCTCCACTCCCGTGGAATTTTCCAACCATCGTAAGAATGTTTCATTTCGCTGGTTACCGAAAGCCCATCCGGCGATAATGAAACATAACTGCCATTGGGAAAATACAAATAGCGATTGCCTTTTTCATCTGCAAAATGGCCAGGGTCTATCCCGGCTAATTTTAAATCAACAGGGTCGCTCCAGGGACCTGCCATTGAATTGGCAGTAATTACATAAATGCCATTATTTGCAGGAAAATA
>JBIOHE010000368.1:0-4247 GCA_044448725.1 Sphingobacteriales bacterium
CCTCAAAATTGGTTATCTAAAATATTTTCAAATCCGAATGCAACTATTAAAATAGGCACACTATTTAGTGGTATAGGAGCCATAGAAACCGCTTTTAAAAGGTTGAAATTAAAACATTCTATTGTTTTTGCCGGGGACATTGACCCTCATGTAAAAAAAAGTTATTTAGCTAATTATAAGCTTAACGAAAGTGATTGGCACGATGATGTAACTAAGTTTAATGCCGAAAAATATAAAGGAAAAATTGATTTGCTTGTAGGTGGAAGTCCCTGCCAGGCGTTCTCAATGGTTGGCAAGCGCCTCGGCTTAGAAGACATACGGGGCACTTTATTTTATGACTTTGCAAGAATAGTTTCACAGACGGAGCCAAATGTATTTATTTTTGAGAATGTCAAAGGTCTTGTTAATCACGACGGAGGTAGAACCTGGCGGGTCGTAAGGGATGTATTCCATGATTTGGGATATAAGATTTCCGCTGCAATGTTAAATAGTAAAGATTTTGGGATGCCTCAAAATAGAGAGAGAATTTTTGTTGTCGCGTTCAGAGATAAGAATGTAAATTTTGAGTTTCCGCAGAAAATCCAGCTTGAACATACAATGCAGGATTTTCTTGAAGATTTTATTGATTCCAAGTATTACCTAAAAGAGAAGGGAATAAAGTTTGTTACCAGTTCAAAAAACAGAAATAAAAGGTACACACAGATCAATGGAAACATCGCGCTTTGTCAGAAAGCAAATCAGCAGTTTAATTGGCATGGAGATTTTGTTTTTGAGCCTACGCCCGATACAATTAATTTTGATGAATTCATTTTCGATGTCAACGGAGTTGAAGAGAAGTATTATTTGTCAGATAAGGTACGCGATTATGTTTTAGCGGGAGGAACTAAAAATTTCAAGACAAGCACTAAAACAGATTTGGAGGTTGCGCGCCCTCTTTTGCAAACTATGCACAAAATGCATAGAGCAGGGGTAGATAATTACGTTACGCATAATAAAGGACGTATCCGAAAACTTACACCAAGAGAATGTTTAAGGCTGATGGGATTTGGCGACGATTTTAAAATAGCTGTCAGTGATACTCAGATGTACCGTCAGGCAGGCAACAGTATTGTTGTGGATGTCCTTATAGCGCTTTTGAAACAAATGGATATTTCAAAGTATTGCCGATCATGACTCTGATAAATATAAACAACAGTTCCTACGAGATAATTGATACAATTGAAAAGTTAACCGTTGCGGATTCTTTTGTAAAAAGAAGTAATAAGATAATGACCGGCAACGGAGAGGCTAAACTGTATGTCGGGAATGACAATGACGAGGTAAGAACTTTTTTCGGAAGAACAGGTTTTGATAATAAGTGTTTTCTTTTAAAAAAAGACCTGCAACAATATCTTAAAGACGCAGAGGCAGAATACAAAAATCCTCAGCAACCTTACAGACATAAGGATGAAATGCCTGATTACTGGGGGCAACGTGTTGAAATTGTGGCTGCCTTACCGGCAATTCTGTGGTTTAATCTAAAAGAACAGACACAAATTGCCGGGCCGAGGATCTATGTTAAATCTGATGACCCGGCTTATGATCTGATAAGGGAACTTTCTTTGCCATTTATTACGTATTTATCAGCTATCAAGCTTAAATCAGAAAACAACAATATCGTATTCTATTTTCGCCTGTTCGTAGATTACTTCGGAGATGTGCAACATCCGGGTGAAATAAAACAGGAAGAGGAAAAAATTGAAGCAGAACCAATTTCAGACGAAATAAAGAAGCAAATACAGTATGCGAGAGTTGGGCAGGGTAAATACAGGAAGGCATTGTTAAATGAATGCCCTTTCTGTCCTATAACATTAGTATCTGACGATAGGCTGTTAATCGCCAGCCATATAAAACCCTGGGTTGCATCTCCCGATTCAGAAAAAACCGATCCTAAGAATGGCTTCATGTTCACACCAACGTACGACTTTCTGTTTGACCGAGGATTCATTACTTTTACCGACGACAAGCGAATGTTAGTTTCGCCCTGGCTTTCAAAAATGACCTGTTCAAAGCTGAATATTGCTGACGATAAAAAATATAGCTACTTCCTACCGAAGGAAGGGAAGCATATTTGAATTATCATAGGACAAAAGTTTTTAAAGGTTGATGTAACCAGCAAGTCGGAATTCGTTGAGGTTCTCCAACCTGTGCCCGATCCTCTGATTCCCAACATAACAACTGTAATCAGCCGCCGTTAGTCCAATAACCTATCTGTCAGCGGAGTACGAGCACACCCTCTCTTCTGGCCCGGACTGAACACCCTGCGCTTGAAAAGAAGTAATGACACATCTATTTCAATCTATAAGCAAATAAGCTAATTCCCATATAAATGATAAATCCCCAACCAAATACTTCTTAAAATATTTTAAGAAGTTCATTTTTATTCCCCGCTTAACACAAAAATTACTATTTTACGCCCACCAATTTTAATACAATGAAAACCCCGATGAAGATCCGCTCATTTGAAGAATACAAACAGGTTTACAAACAAAGTGTAGAGCAACCCGAAGAATTTTGGGGTGATATTGCCGAAAATTTTTTGTGGAAGAAAAAATGGGATAAAGTACTGGAGTGGAATTTTAAAGATCCGCTGATAAAATGGTACCAGGGCGCAAAACTTAATATTACCGAAAATTGCCTCGACCGTCACCTGGAATCCATCGGCGAAAGGCCGGCCATCATCTGGGAACCAAACGACCCTACCGAACATCACCGCGTGTTAACTTACCAGCAGTTATTCGAAAAAGTTTGTGAGTTTGCCAATGTGCTTAAAAATAACGGCGCTAAAAAGGGCGACAGGATCTGCATTTACATGCCGATGGTACCTGAACTTGAAATAGCGGTTTTGGCCTGCGCAAGGATTGGCGCTATCCACTCCGTTGTATTTGGTGGGTTTTCGGCGCAATCCATTGCCGACAGGATAAAGGATGCGGAATGTAATATCGTTATCACTGCCGACGGCGGCTACCGCGGCACCAAAGAGATCCCTTTAAAAAATATTATCGATGATGCGCTGGTACAATGCCCTTCCATAAAACGTTGTATTGTGCTTACCCGCAGCCGTACCCCGGTATCCATGATAAAAGGCCGCGATGTCTGGTGGGAAGATGAAATTAAAAAAGTGGAAACACAAGGAAATACCGACTGCCCTGCCGAGGAAATGGATGCCGAAGACATGCTGTTTATCCTTTATACTTCCGGGTCAACCGGCAAACCGAAAGGCGTGGTGCATACCTGCGGCGGGTATATGGTTTATACCGGTTATACTTTTACAAACGCTTTCCAATACCAGCCGGGCGAAGTTTATTTTTGCACGGCAGATATTGGCTGGATCACCGGGCATAGCTATATAGCTTACGGGCCGCTTACGCAGGGCGCTACTACCGTGTTATTTGAAGGCATCCCTACATGGCCCTCACCGGGAAGGCTTTGGGATATTGTTGAAAAATATGAAGTGAACATACTTTATACCGCCCCTACAGCCATAAGATCGTTGATGAGCTTTGGCGATGATGTGGTAAAAGGAAGAAACTTTAGTTCACTTACCAAACTCGGTTCTGTTGGCGAGCCGATAAATGAAGAAGCCTGGCATTGGTTTGATGAAAAGATTGGTCAGGGTAAATGCCCTATAGTGGATACCTGGTGGCAAACCGAAACCGGTGGTTTTATGATTTCGCCCATAGCGGGTATTACACCAACCAAACCAAGTTTTGCTGGTTTGCCCTTGCCGGGGATAGCGCCGGTTTTGGTGGATGAAAACGGTGAAATTATTGAAGGGAACGGAGTAAGCGGAAATTTATGCATCCGTATGCCATGGCCGGGCATGCTTCGCACCACTTACGGCGATCATGAACGCTGCCGCACCACCTACTTTACCACTTATGATAACCTGTACTTTACCGGCGACGGCTGCCTTCGCGATGAGGACGGCTACTACCGCATTACCGGTCGTGTTGATGATGTACTGAATGTATCAGGCCACCGTATCGGCACTGCTGAAGTGGAGAATGCCATTAATATGCACAGCAGCGTAGTTGAATCGGCCGTGGTTGGTTACCCGCATGAAATTAAAGGCCAGGGGGTTTATGCATACGTAGTTTGCCCGAACCCGCATGGCGACCAGGAACTTACCCGTAAGGATATTATGATGACCGTTACCCGTATCATAGGCGCCATTGCCAGACCGGATAAGATCCAGTTTGTAACAG
>JBIOHE010000369.1:0-4210 GCA_044448725.1 Sphingobacteriales bacterium
AAATAGCCCTGTTTAAAAGTATTTGAGTAATAAATCAGGAAATACACCCAATAAAATTATCAAAACAGATAAAACTACCGCCAAAATCAAAATATTAGTTGATTTTACTATAGAATTTACCGGAACATCAGCGCGTTTTATAAATAAATTAAGCGGAATTTTAATATAATAAAATAAAGACACCACAGTTATTAAAGCCCCGGTTATCATCATCATCATCAAAATAATGCTATGGGTTTGCTGATAAAAGGCATAAACGGCAGAAAAGACGAAAAGTTTACCCGTAAACCCTGCAGATACGGGCAAGCCGGTTAAGGATACAAGCGCAATTACAAAACAAACTGACGCCGCCGGGTATTTAAGGCCCAGCCCTCTGTATCCGTCCATATCGGCAGCGCCGGCAACATTGGTAAAATAGGTAGCAAGCGCCAGTGCGCAGATATTGGCAATCCCGTAAGCTGCCAGGTAATAAGTTAATGCTGAAAAACCGGCAGCGTTAAAAGTTACAACAGCCAGTAAAGCAAAACCGGTATGCCCGATACTTGAATAAGCCAGCATCCTTTTTACATTTTTTTGAAGTATTGCTGCAAAATTTCCGGCAATCATGGTGATAATACTGATAACTTCCAGAAAAAGCCGAAAATCGAAGGCATTCCAGTTGGAGAAATAGATAAAAGGCCTTAAAAAATTGATCAATAATGCAAAACCGGCAATTTTTGGCAATGTAGACAGCCAGGCGGTTACCGGGGTTGGCGCGCCCTGGTAAATATCGGGCACCCAAAAATGAACCGGCACAAACGATAGTTTGAACCCAATGCCGATAAATACCAAAATAAGCGCAAAGGAAACCGCTACAGGGTTAATATGCATTAAACCCATCACCAGATTGCCCGAAAACAGGTTTAGTGACCCTGTAAAGGCATACAATAAAGATATTCCGTACAACATAACAGCCGAGGCAGCGGCGCCAAACAACACGTACTTCAGCCCGGCCTCGGTGCTGAACCTGTTTTCGGATTGGTAGGCCACCATCAGGTAGGATGCAATAGACACAATTTCGATGGAGAGGTAAATAGACAGCAAGTTTGCAGCCAGGATCATCAAATGCAGGCCAAAAACAGAACCCATGACAATGGAATACAGATCCGACTGGCCTTTTGGATGTTTGTTTAAATTATCATCCCAGCCAAAATAAAGCAGAAGAATAAATGCCAGCACATCAACAATCAGCTTAAAATTGATGGCTGTACGGGTTAACAGCAGCATTTCGCTGAAGAAAAAATGCCCGTTGGCCTGCCCGGTAAACAGCAAAAGCTCTATTTGCTGGTAATCCCTATGGACTACCAGCAAAATACCCGCACAAGCTATAATTCTGCAAAGTTTTTTGGACTCCCGGCCAAACAGCAGGTCGGTCACTAAAACCAGTACAAACAATAGGGCCAGATAAAATTCGGGCATAAAATAGGGTATGCTGTCCAAAACATTGTTTATAGAACCGGGCAGGAATGGGAGCAGATCGTGCATTTTTTTATTGAACTATTACAGTTTGATTTTTAGGATATTTAACCTGGTACTTTAATTGCACCTTTTTATCATCCTGCGAATTTAACAGGAAATTCCATGAAACCTTGCCTGTTAAGGCATCTGGTTTTACACCGGTAGTTTCCTGCACTTCAACTTCAATGGATGAATTTTGCGAAACAGGCACCTGATCTTCCACCAATAAGTTTACCTGTTGGTTTTTACGGTTCTTTATATCGATGAGCCAGTTGCGCGTTTCCTTTTTATTTGAGCTGAAAGTTTGCTTTTCGCTGAGGTCTTTTTCCAGTGTGCGGGTTACCACAATATTTTTATCAGTACCTAAGGACAGGTTTAAAGTATCGCTTACGGCGTGGGTATCAATCAGAGATTTTCCGATATAGGTCCCTTCAAAAAACAGGTTGGCCTCGCCCGACAAGAAGTTATATTTGTTCCAGTCGGTTATTTGGGCGGTTAAAAAAACATCGGTACTTATTTTAGGGGCAACATAATACTGGAACCCGGCTTTAACATCCACCTGGCTGATCTCTACCAAATACTGTTTACCATCGCTGGGGATTGAATACGGGTTGTCGATATTAAATTCAATATTGGTTTGATTTTCTATCTGATTTACTGCGATAGGAATGGAGCTTATACTCATCCCGGCTGCTTTCCCCTTAAGAATATTCTCTGCAACAGGCCTGTAAGCGGACTCACCATCGGACGTGCCATAACCTACAACGACCACTTCATTCAACTGATTACTTGAGGGCTTAAGGAAAACATTCATAAAGGCCCCTGTAACCGGAATTTCCCTGGTCTCATAGCCGATGAAAGAAATCACCAATATTTGTCCGTTCGCAGGTGTTTGTAGCGAAAAGTTTCCATTTACGTCTGTGGTAGCACCTATCGATGTTCCTTTTACCCTTACGGATGCACCAACCACCGGCGATTTATCATCAGCGCCAAGCACCCTGCCGCTGCCCCTGGTAACCGGAGCGGCATTGTTTGAATAATACATACCAAAATTAAGGTAATATGGGTTCAATTCGGGCTTGTTGCCACTAACGGTAGGGTTACCTGTTGAGAGTGTAAGTTTTATATTTTTCCAGTCCTCGCCGCTTTGCTGCGAAACATTGGCTTTGTAGGCTATGCTTACCGGGCTGTTTATATCCTTCGCCCTGATGTCATAAGTAGGATACCAGCTTGCATTATGCACCACATAACTAAGGGTAAACAATGATTGCAATACGGTTTTTGAAGAAATAGTTACGATGATATTACTGGTTGCTGTACTGCTGCCCTTTGTGATCGCGGCAATTTGCCTGTCATATTTTTGCAGCTCAAGGTTTAATGCTGCAACCTGGTTATTAACTGTTTGCTGTTTCTCTTTCAGGATGGTTAAACGCTCTGTTTGAAAATCAAGGGCCTGTTTTAATTTAACAACATCCAGCCCGGTGTTTTCACCACTGACCACCTGGTTTTTTGCCAGCATATTTTCTTCGGCCTGGTAAATAGCGATAAGACTGTTTTGCAAATCTATTTTATCTCTTATTGCCTTTTGCATTGCCTGCAGCTCTTCTACCTGTTTTTGTTTTGCCTGCTCGTTTAAATAATCAAGCTCGTGTTTAACAGAAAGTATGGTAAATTCACCGTTGGCATGCACCTGTATGCTCTGTACATCAAGCCCCGGAGAAATCCCCCCGAATACTAATTGGGATGTGCCTGCATTTACATTTACCATTGCCGTACGCGTTACCTGCGCTCCGTTTAAAAATAAAACAACTTTCTGTACTTTCGACGCTACCTGCAGGTCGCCTTCTGCATTTGCCGCTATTGCCACCACAAATAGGAATGCAGCCATTGATAATTTTTTAAGCATGATCTTTTCGTTAAATAAATAATTCCTGTTAATTCAATCAGTGATTCCTTTTATGGGAGCTGATTAACTACAAGATGCATGCGCATGTGTTATTCCATAGAAAACACAAAAATTTATTTAAAAGCATCAATGAATCAATCAAGGTTGACTACAAAAAAGCCTTCCAAATGAAGTTAAACAAAAAAGACACCTATTTGAACTAAGCGTCTTCTATCATCTTTTAATGAACAAGATTTCAACCCTTTGCCTCATGTTCATTTAATATATCTTTCAATCTCTTTATTGCTTCGCTTTTCTTAATAGTCGACTTCTCCGATTTATCATAAATAAACATCAGCAATACTTCAATTCCGGCTTCTGTTTTATTTAAATGATAATACATCACCCTGAAGCCGCCACTTTTACCACCACCCTTGCTTGGATCAGCTAACCTTACTTTATATATGTCGTTACCATAAGCAGCTCCCAAAAATGGATCTTTAATTAAATCGTTTATTAAGGATTCAAGGGAGTTCTTTAGGGTTCTATATTTTTTTAACAGAGGTTTGGCATCTCTCTTAAAAGTATTTGAAATGGAAACAAGGTTAGTCATTCCACAATTCAGATATCGGGAGGGCTTTTATAACACCTTTTTTTATCAATAATGCTTCTTTATATGATTCCTGCAACAAGGCAAATTCAGCCTCGGTCAAATCATCCTCTGCGTCAACATTCAATATATTCCCACCCCTTTTCTTAATAAAATCAAAAATCACAGCTTTTTCACTGTCGGGGATTTCTATAGTTAGCGTTGTCATTATATTAATA
>JBIOHE010000370.1:0-4208 GCA_044448725.1 Sphingobacteriales bacterium
ATATAAAATCGACTTAAATTAAGTCAAAAGTCAGTAGTCCGAAGTATTAAGGGAAAAAATAAGATAAACTTAGCTAATTACCCCCTGATGTTTTTCTGGTATTCAAGGCCGTCGCCAAAAGCACCCATAAGTTTCCCATAGAAACTAATCAGGCTTTTCTTTTTATCTCTTCGTAACCTTTTTAGCTCTTTCTCTATTTCCGCTGGTTTTGTATCCTTTATTTATCGTAATAACCATGACAGCAATTTAACAATTCAAAACCAATTTAGCAATAAATTTTCAGCAATCCCCATCAGGCCCGCAGCTTTCGCCTTCAATAATTTCCAGCTGAGGTTTTGGATTTTCCTTTTGCCAGTCGGTAAATGCTTTTTGCAAAGTTTGCTCAAATACAGGTACCGCCTGTGCGCCGGATACGCCATACTTGTTGTTCATCACAAAAAATGGTACGCCCTGTATGCCGAGGGATTGGGCACGGGCAATGTCGTGTTTAACTTCTGCAGCGTAAGCATCGCTTTCAAGCATTTGTTTAACTTCATCTTTATCCAAACCTAAATCATTACCCAAAGCAATCAGGGTATCCTTGTCGTCGATATTTTTACCCTCGGTAAAATAGGCTTTAAACAATTGCTCTTCGGCTTCAACACCTAAACCGTGCTTTTTGGCGAGGTGACTGTACCTGTGTGCATTAAAGCTGTTGGCAACAATTGCCTTATCAAAATTATAAGTTAAACCGGTTTCGGCAGCCATTTGGGTTACATGCGCATTTAACTGCCGGGCGTGGTCAATGGTAAAACCTTTAACGTCTGCCAGGTACTGGTCGATATTTGTAGATGGGTCAGTTACCATATCCGGGTTAAGCTGGAAGCTTTTCCATTCTATCTCTATATCCTCTTTATGTTCAAACTGCTGCAAAGCATTTTCAAACCTGCGCTTGCCGATATAACAAAAAGGGCACATCACATCCGACCATATTTCAACTTTCATAGCTATCTTTTTTATAAATGCAAAGGTAATTTACCTGTTTAATATCAACGTAAGCATAAAGTAAAATAAGCGGGGGAATCCCTTTTAAAAAGCGAATGCCCCGTGAGGGACTACCTGTTTGTAGCATTCGATACCCACCAGGCAATTACCCCGTCAGGGGTTACCCTTCGCGAATGGGTTACCCCTGACGGGGTAATATTTTGTTGTGATTTCTTTTTCTACAAACAGGTAGCCCCTCACGGGCATGAATTTTGGCGAATTTCACATCAACACAGGGTTCTTCGACTGTAATTAGCTAATAGCAATTCTCAGCGTAATAAAATAGGATGAAGGTGTATGAAAGTTGTCCGTCCGGTTTTAGGTGCGACAGTGGAAAGACAGGGCCGGACAAACTTGTGGAAAAGACCTCCCGGGAAAGACTTACGAAGTTTTTTAAACTTCGTAAGTCTGTTAATTGTCTGTTAACTCTGGCAGAAGGGTTATTTAAAATCGTCAGCGGTAACGCCGGTGTTTAATTTAATATCGGTTACATCCATAACAAAATTTTGTTCCTGGCCGTTTGCCGATATGCTGACCGATTGCTTATAAGGGAAAAGCAGGTTGCCCATTTTCCGGTAATCGCTCAGCTCAACACTTTGTGTTACGCTGATGTTGTCAGTAACCGTAGTAGATTCTGTTTTGACAAGAAATTTACTGTTTACATCGTAATATTCGGTGGTCAGTTTGCCGGTGGGGCCTGTAATATCTATCTGGTAAGCATCGGCGCCGTTTACTTTTTGTACGCCTTTTACCTTCAGTTTAAAGGCAGGGTTATTTAAATAATCAAGCTGCTCGGTTAATGAGGTAAAAGCTTTCTTTTGGGCAATCTCATCTGCCTCCAGGTCTTTTTTATTGCCCATTTGCATCTGATACCCTTTTTCGCCGTCAAATACTGACTTCATCATTACGTTGCCGCCCATCGAAATGCTCATCAATTCTTTATTTGGCGTTAGCTTTTTCTGGTCAACGTTTAGTTTCATTCCCTGCATGCTCATGTTCAGCGTTGCAGCAACCGAAGTTACTTTATTCAGTTCAGCAGCCCCGCCAATGGCGTCGATGTAATTTTTTATCACATCGCTGGCTTTAACATCAGGTGCAGTATTGGCCTGTCCGGCAATTACCGGGTTGGCAAAAGCATTAAATAAATTAACAGGGTAGCCGCTCTTTTTCAGCCCGTCAACAATAGCCGAGGCATTGCCGACTATCACTATCCGGGTATTGTCGTAATTCATATACTTACGGGCTACGCGCAATATATCATCCGCAGTTACCGCGTTTACTTTTTGCAGGTAGGTTTTATAAAAATCGGCAGGCAGTTTATTGATCAGGATATTGCTGGCAAAAGTGGCTGTACGGGCAGGATCTTCCAAACCCAAAGCAAAAGAACCGTTATAAAGCGATTTTGCATTTGTTAATTCTTCGTCAGATACCTTATCGGTACGAATCTTCTTTATCTGATCTAAAAATTCAGCAACAGCGCTATCGGTTTTAGCGGTACGTACTGCTGCCTGCGCCTCAAAAGTGCTTTGAAACCTGCCCGAACCCAGGCTGGAATAAGCGCCGTATGTAAAGCCATGCTTTTCGCGCAGATCCATAAATAAACGACTCTCAGCACCACCACCTAAAATATAGTTAGCCAGCAATACCGGGAAGTAATCGGGGTTATTCTTCTTCAGATCAACCAGGTTAACCACCTTTATTTCCGATTGCACCGCAGTTGGTACATCTACCACATCAACCTCTGTTTTGGCAGGGTTTTGCACCTGGGCAAGTTTTGGCAATACCAGTTTCGTGCCGGTCCAGGTACCAAATACCTGCGTTGCCAAAAGTTTGGCTGCAGCTGGTTTAATATCGCCGATAATTGTTAAATAAGCTCTTGAAGGCGTAATGTATTTGTGATAGGCAGTCCTGATATCCTTTAACGTAAGCGCCTGGATGCTCTCTTCGGTTTCAAATTCACCGTTGGGATGGGTTTTACCATAAACAAGCGCATTGGTTACCCTTGCAGAGATTGCCTGCGCGCTTTTGCTTTGCGCTTTTAAGCTTGTTATGGCCTGTGTTTTCAGCTTATCAAATGATTCCTGTGTAAACGCAGGTTCTTTTAACCCAAGGCCCATCAGCTTAAAAGCGCTTTTAAAATACCTGGTAAGCGCCGATGCATCGCCGCCTGCCGAATTCAGACTTACCGTTGCGCCGATTTTATCAACTGCTTCGTCAAAAGCTGCTTTAGGCATAGTTTTGGTGCCTTCGTTAAGCATGCTGCCCATCAGGTTTATTACGCCTGCCTTGCTGCCTTCGGTTCTCGGTCCGGCATCAATGGAGAAAGTGGCCGAAACTTTTGGTAAACGATGGTCCTCAACCACCAGCAGGGTGATGCCGTTCGGCAGCTTATAAATAACCGGATCTTTTATGGTTAAAACCGGCGCGGGACCTGGTTTGGGTTGTTTGGAGCGGTCAATAGTATTTTGTGCTTGGGCATATTGCATCAATAATGCTCCGGCAGCTATCATTATAAATTTCTTCATCTTTTTTTGTGCTAAGGGTTAATTATTGTGCTTTTGCTTTTGAGGGTAGGTAATATAATACCAGGCGCTGGCTGGTATTGAGGTATTTACGCGCGGCATCCCGTATTTCTTCCCTTGTTATCGACCTGATCTGCGTCAGCTCTTCGTTCAGTTCGTTGGTGTTTTTATGAAAAAAGGTATAACCGTTTGCAAGGTTTTCGGCTATGCCTATCTGGCGGGTATTAGCGCTCACAAAATTATCTTCAAACTGGTTTTGTAATTTCTGATAATCTTCGGGACTGATCAAATCCGTTTGCAGCTTTACGATTTCTTCGTCCATATCACTTAACAAACCGGCAGGCGCAGCGCCGCCGCTTGGCAGCGCACCAACAATATACATCCCGTAATCTTCGAGGGCATAGTTGAAAGCGAATACCTGCAGGGCGTCTTTTTTATCATCAACCATTTTTTTATACATCCTTGAACTTGCCCCGTTTGAAAGGATGGTCGAGATCATTTCCATCACCTTCGAGTCGCGGGTATCTTTTCCGGGGATGCGGTAGGAGGCTAAAATAGCAGGGATCTGGATATTGGCATCGTAAGCGGTATCAATAATTTGTTTGCTGATGGGTGTTTCCTCAACTTTTTGGTAAGTCACCTCGTTGCCGCGCGGGATGGGCC
>JBIOHE010000371.1:0-4191 GCA_044448725.1 Sphingobacteriales bacterium
ATTAAATATTTGTCAAAGAAAACTACTTTTTATTAGATAAAAAGTAAAAATATTTGGAGTTGTAATAATTTTTTGTAATTTTAAACCAACAATTCGGAGTTAAAATAAATTTCTGCCATTTAATTTAAACATCTACGATTATGAACCGCAAATTAATAGTTGAACTGATAGCTGCCTTAAAAAGTCTGATCTTAAAACAGGATAAGAAACTTGTGCCTGTTAAAGTTTACGCCGTAAATAACAGCAAAAGGTTTCCTGCACGGCTTAAATAAGCTTTTTTCTGTCGCCCTGTTTATTGCTGTATAGTTTGTGGCAATTCAAATTGCTTTTTAATATTATCCCATATTTCGTCTGAAATACTTGCCGGGGGGCGGTTGCCGTCTGTGATAAATACTTTTTCTACCGATTCGAGTTTCTCCATCACCTCGAAATATTTTTCCCTTACATTTTGAAGGTTCTCAAGGGTTTCATATAATTCTATCGAAGTTCTGCCACGGTTCAGGCGTTCAATGCTCAGTTCGGGCGATATATCAATGTAAATATTCAGATCCGGCCGCAATAGGTTCGCACTCAATGAGTTTGCGTTTATCACCCAGTCAAGGTCCATGTGGGTGCTCTGGTAAGCGTAAGATGAAAAGTAATAGCGATCAGTAATTACCGTATAACCTTCTTCCATTTTTTTGAGGATACCATTTGTTTTATTCAGCAGATGGTCGAGCCTGTCGGCCACAAAAAGGCCGGCAATGGTGCGGTGGTCGGCCTCCATTTTATGGGTAAAAATATCACGGATAATCTTTCCTATCGGACTGTCAGTAGGTTCGCAGGTGGTGTAAACTTTATGCCCGGCCTGTTCAAGTTTTTCGGTTAATAGCTTTACCTGGGTGCTTTTCCCGCTGCCGTCGATACCTTCAAGGGCGATAAATAAGTTTTTCTTCATCAATTATCTGTAGCAAATATGGCTACGCCCAAATATACACGAAGAAGTTGGAAGTGTGAAGTGTTAACACTATGCCAAATTCCTGCCTGCATTTACAATACCGTAAACAGTCCTTATTACCAGCTTATTATAAATTTTAATCAGTTCTTCATCTTTGCAATGACTAAGACATTGTAAGGCATAATGCTGAACAATAACCAGCGGCAATACAATTTTTTCGCGGATAGCAATAGAACGGCGTTCAACCGGGTATTCGCCCATCAGTACTTTTGCGCCTGTTAATTCAAGCAATAAGGCTTTGGTAAGTTCAAATTCATCCTTCAGCATTTTCCAGAACTGACCAAATTTTTTATCTTTTTCGAGGTAGCCTGTAACCCTGAAGTCCGATTTGGTCATCGACATTACGCAGTTATCAACCATGGTTTTAAAGAAACCTGTTGAATCGTAAAGTTCTTTGATTTCGTCCCAGTTGCCGTTTTGTTTCATTTTATTTAAAGCAGTACCTACGCCGTAAAAACCAGGTATGCTTTGCTTTAACTGACTCCATGAGGTCACAAAGCTGATGGCACGCAGGTCTTCCAGTTTCATAGAAGCGTCTGAATTACGTTTGGTTGGCCTGCTGCTGATGTTGATATGTGAAAGCAATTTTAAAGGGCTGAATTTTTCAAGGTACTCCACAAATAAAGGATGCTGGCGAAGTTCTAAAAACTGCTTGTAACTTTCGTCAGCCATGGCCGAGATCAGTTCTTTGTACCTTGGGCTCAAATGATCACTGGGGTTGGGATGCAAAGCGGATATAATGCCCGCGTTGATCAATTGTTCCATATTAAACCTTGCAGTTTCAACAGAGCCGTATTGCGAACTCACGGTTTGCCCCTGTATGGTTAGCTGGATATGTTCATTTGCAATTTCTTCGCCCATAGAGGCATAAAAACGATGTGTTTTACCGCCACCGCGTGCCGGAGGGCCGCCGCGTCCGTCAAAAAAAGCAAGGCTGACGCCATATTTACGGGCCATTGCGGTAAGTTCAACCTTGGCCTTATAAATCGACCAGTTGGCCATCAGGTAGCCACCATCCTTGGTGCTGTCGGAGAAGCCAAGCATGATGGTTTGCAGATTACCCCGTTTTTGTAAATGTTCTTTATAAAACGGGTGGGTATATAATTGTTCCATCACCAGTGCCGCGCTTTTCAGGTCGTTAACCGTTTCAAACAGCGGCATAAAATCAACGCTGAGACTTTCTTTTTCCCATCCGCTCCATAAAAATAAATTGATGAGCTGTAATATGTCCGATGCCCGCTGGCAATTACTTATGATGAAGCGCTGGCATGCCTTTTCACCATTGGTAAACTGAATATGTTTCATCAGCCTGATGGTGTGAAGGGTATCTTTGGTCATGCTGTCAGCATCCGCCGGGCAATGAAGATCAACCTCGTTAAAAGTAATGCTCGCCAATTTGGCGGCCTCATCGAGTTCGTCGTATCCGTTTACAATGCCGGTTTCAATACCGGGCTGTTCAGTACCGTATGTAAACACCTTGCGTAAAATGCGGCTGTCCTGCCTTATATCTAATGTGGCAAAGTAACAACCAAACAGGCGTACTTTTTTTATGAGGTCATCAACAAGGTTAACAAACAGGCCGTCGTGTTCAATAACGAGGGTTTGTTTAATGGATTGCAGCAGATCAAGCAATTCTGTCTGTAAATCCGCAGGTTCTTTTACCTGGAAATAGGCGTTGTTGTAGATCAGCTTTTCGAGGGTTGCCATTGACTTTTCAACCCCCCTGAAAGTAATACGTCGTTTTAAAACCCTGAAATCGCGGTAATAACACCTGAAAACACGCTGCCGCAAAAAACTTGCTACGGACCTTGTAGTTTCGGTGGTTACATTCGGGTTACCATCCCTGTCGCCGCCGGGCCAGAAACCCAGTTCCATTACCTGGCTTGCCCGGTCAACGTTTAAATCAAATTCTTCCTCCAGTTTCGACTGGATGCCGGAAACTGCATGATAAAATATATTTTCGAGGAACCAGGCCAGGCTTACGGCCTCATCCACAGGCGTCGGCGATGTTTTATTAAAGAACGGAGTTTTACCCAATTGCTGTAATAACACATCAATGGTATTTATATCGTTGGTTTTTAGCGCCTCTATCAGGTCGGTCATTATACCCAGTATGGTTCCCGGATAAAATTGGGTTGGGTGTGCTGTAAGTACAAGCCTTAAAGAAAATTCATTCAGCTTTTGGCTGATAGCATCGCGCGACTGCTCGCTTACCGACGCCTGCTGCAATAAACTTTGCAGGGTCCCGCTTTCATCGGCCCGGCCTATTTTATTAAAAGAGGAGTCTTCAATAGCATCAAACAATACCACCTGCCGCTCAATGTATTGTACAAAGCGGAACATGCGGTTAATTTGCTCCCGGTGGTCGATATCAGGAACATATTTCTTAAAAAACGACTCTATTACGGCAGTTGGCGATACTTGCTTCGTCGCTTCCTTTTCGCAATGGGAGCTAAAAAACGGTAATAAAATACCGGTATCTTTCACCTGATAAAAGGGGAGTGTTTGAAACAAACTGTTATACAACTCAAAACGGGTTACAACTTCGTTATTAAAAGCGGTTTCTCTTTGACTGAGTTTTAACGTTGAGGGCATATAGGCTTAATTGGGTATAAAAATATCAAGCGATAAAGTTAGATAAAAATGAGTAATTAATAACACTTATCTGTTATTAATGTAAATTTTATTAAAAAAAGGCAATAATATTTAATTTTTGTAAATTAGCGGCATGTTTTCGGCATTTAAAAAACATTTATGAAAACATCATGTTTGCCAACTAAGCGACAAAAAGAGAAAACGCTAAAATCGCCCGTCCTTCAACCTGTTAACCGTCATGGAAAAAATAGTTAATCCGATGAAAATAAATACCAGGGAAATAAAGAGCTTTTTTTACAGCCAGTATTTTTCAGACGGCCTGCGCATGTCGCTCGGGATTCTTTTACCCTCCATTATACTTATACAATTTAACCACTTTGACCTTGGCCTTACCATGTCGTTAGGTGCGTTATGTATTTGCTCAATTGATAACCCCGGCCCTGTTTCTCACAAACGCAACGCTATGGCTGTGGGGCTTATAGGTTTGTTTGTTGTTGCGGTTATAACAGGTTTCGCACGTCTCAATGTATTTACCCTTGGGCTCGAAATTACCATACTTTGCTTTCTGTTCTCCATGTTTACGGTGTATGGTAACCGGG
>JBIOHE010000372.1:0-4173 GCA_044448725.1 Sphingobacteriales bacterium
ACCACAAGCGGGGACGCTTGCGGTAGCAACGGAATCAAAAAAAATAATACAATGAATATAGGACAAATTATCATGGGATCAGTCATGAGTTGCATCGGAATCTTGATAGTTATCTTTCAAATAAAATGGTTTAAAAAGGGATTGAAAGATCAATTTGGGTATCAAGGGCGGTTTTTACTGGGTGGAATTGGCTTTATAGTGATAGGAATAATAGTGATAGTAAAAAGTTTCTAAGCCCCCGCCCGGTTAAGCGTGCCGCTTAGCCGAGATAACGAAATGCTTATTTGAA
Source organism: Sphingobacteriales bacterium (assembly GCA_044448725.1). Lineage (GTDB taxonomy): Bacteria > Bacteroidota > Bacteroidia > Sphingobacteriales > Sphingobacteriaceae > Mucilaginibacter. Next base: position 290 of record JBIOHE010000372.1, read on the forward strand.
AGACAGAGCCTGGCAACGCGCCGGGCTTTGTTGTTTAGAGTTTATAGGGGTCAATTACCTGTAGTCCCTGTATATTTTTAAAATCGGATATATTACGGGAGATCAAAACAAGGTCATAAACAAGGGCGGTGGCGGCGATTATAGCATCGGGTAAAGCTGTTCGGTATTGTTGCCTGATATGTATAGTGTGGTTTATTATAGCAAGGTTTATAGTATCATGAACCGTTGCTATTTCCACAAACCGTTCTAATGTTAACAGTTCCTGGCTGGATATTTTAGCACTTGCAAATAGTTCAATACGGGTGATTACAGAGATTACGGGTATTGTTTTTTGCAGCAATTCTTTAGCCTTATCGGGCAATTTTGCATTACAAAAATCTATAACCGTATTGGTGTCTAACAAATACATTTTCTAAAATTGCTTTTTCAACCGTTCATCCCAGCTTTTACGGCTTTCTTCCACCTCTTTGTGTAGCTCAATTGCTGTTTTATCAGAAATAGTACCCCAAAAATCAGCCATCGTTTTTTTAGGTTCTGCCTTTTCCTGCATCACTTCGTCTTTTGCATAAAGCAATACTTCAATCTCTTTACCGATATAGCTATTGGGTATAGACAAATGAAGGTTATTGTTTTGCGGTGTTATAGTTGTCTTTATCATATCAGTGAATTATTAATGGGCGTAATCTTTATTATGTAAAGTTACAAACAAAACTTGCAGGATAAAAATCATTAGTGCTTGCTTTACCATACTTGGCGGTCTCAAATTAACCGGCATAGACAGATTAAAAGTAAAGTTAATGTGCATAAGCATTTTTAGTCTTTACTAATGCAAAATTGCCGCTATGGTAGGCGAAGGGTCACTTTCGTTTTTCAATCGGTCTAATGCAGTAACTACGTAGAGATAAGTTTTACCCTTTTGTACTGTTTCATCCCTGAAAGATGTTGCATCATTATATTGAATATGAAGGATGTATTTGGGGTCTTCAAGGTTTACCTTCTCATCGCCGTTAAAACGGTAAATAACGTAGCCATATACAGGCTCTTTGTCTGTTGCCTGTAACGGGGTCGTCCATTTTAATTCAACCTTATTATTTACCACCGTTTCTGTAAAGTTTTGAGGCGGGTTTGGCGGTATCGAATCCAGCCAGAGCATTACCGGCGGCAGGGACGGGTGCCGGTAATAAGTTTTCTTAAGCGAATCGGTAAAGCCGAGCGGGTTGTTTAACAGCGAATTCGAGCTAAAATAAATACACCCTTCTACCCTTGCATTATTGCGCAGGTATTTGATCTGTGCCGCCATTTGGGCGGGGTCCTTAAATTTACCTTTCCGGCGCTCATTAATACGGTACGCTGCCATGCCGATATACAAATGCCTGTCGAAAGTATTATCGCTCCACCAGTCAAGTAATTTATTAAACGGCGCCGAGCGGTCGTCAATTGGCCAGTAAAGCTGGGGGTTAATATAATCAACCCAACCTTCTTTTACCCACTTGCGCGAGTCGGCAAACAATTCATAATAGGAAGAGCCACCATGTGTTTCGGAACCCCCCGCGTTTTGGCTTTTATTTGCCCAGATCCCAAAAGGACTGATGCCGAATTTAAGATGTGGTTTATGCTTATGAATACTGTCGCCCAGCATTTTTATCAGCAGGTCAACATTGTTTCTCCGCCAGTCTCTGATGTCAGTAAACCCGTTGCCATAAGCTTTAAAGGCATCTGCATCATTGATATGCTGCCCGTCAATCTGGTAGGGATAAAAATAATCGTCCATGTGTACGCCATCGATGTCATAGTTATCTACCACATCTAAAATTACTTTAACAATATACTCGCGCACTTCGGGTATCCCGGGGTTGAACAATTTAATTCCGCCGTAGTTAAAGAACCATCCGGGTTTAAGCCTGGTAATATGCTGTGGGCTCAGTGCGGCAAAGTCGCCGTCGTTGGTAGCCCGGTAAGGATTAAACCAGGCATGCAGTTCCATACCGCGTTTATGTGCTTCGGCTATTGCAAAATCCAGGGGGTCGTAAACTGGCAAAGGCGCCTGGCCCTGTTTACCCGACAGCCATTTTGACCATGGTTCAACAGCCCTGCCAAAAAAAGCATCCGCCGCGGGCCTTACCTGCAGCATTACGGCATTAATGCCTTCCTGCTGATGGGCATTTAAACGGCTTATCATTTCCTGCTGTTGCTGAAAGGATGTAAGCCCTGGTTTGCTCGGCCAGTCAATATTTTCAACGGTAGCTATCCAAACACCCCTGAACTCACGCTTAGGCGCAGCTTTTTCCGCATCAGGTACAATGTTCTTTGGCTGCGCCTGACACTCTAAAGCGAAGGCTACAATGCAAAGGAGGAAAATCAGCTGGCGGCGGATATACATCAAATTGTTAATTATAAGTTGCAAAGATATAAACTCATACCTTAGCAGTTTTAGTATCAGGCATAATATTTGCTTGTATTTTGCGATTTATTGTTATTGTGTTTAATTTTAGCCGTTTGATAAATTAAATTTATAAAACGTGGAAAGTGTTATTTTCATGTTTTATATACCTAAAATAGGGTAAACCAATAATAAAACTTACTAAATTATGCTAATTGGGGAAAATATTAGTAATATCAGCCCCAATATTGAGTTTATTACTTAATGCAGCTCACTTTTAACTACATGGAAAAACTAAAAAACTAAAGCTATGGAAAATCCAACAGGGCAAACACCCAAAAAAAACAACTCAAATGTCATTTACTTCCTCATAGTTGTAGTATTGGCTTTGCTGGCCACTGATGTCTATTTGTACCTTCAAAAAAATAAGTCTGATACAAGAATTGTTTATCAGAATGACGAAAAAACCAGGTTGCAAACCGAGCTGGACAGCCTGGAAGCCCAGATTGAAACGGTAAATACCGACAAAACCAAAATGTCTGAAGCGATGAAGGAACAGACAGATTCTTTAAAGGCTAAAATAAAAGTGTTGCGTACAGAACTTTCAAAGGGTAAATTAACTGTCGCCGAACTTGCCCAGGCTCAGGAAAATGTAAAACAACTGCGGTATTTTGTAACTAAATATACAGCCGATATCGAAGAGCTGAAAAAACAAAATGCTTCCCTCGTTACCGAAAGGGATACTTTAAAAACTACACTTAAAACAGTTAGTCAGAAAGATTCAAACCTTGTAAAACAAAACCAGGACCTGGGTGTAAAAGTTAAGGTAGCTTCAGCAATAAAATTAGCTGCCGCTGATATTGTTGCCTATAAAATTAAAGGCAGCGGCAAAGAAGTTGACACAAAACGCGCCGCGCCCGCAAAAAAGATCAAAATAAACTTTACCGTCGCCGGTAACTCGGTTGCCCAGAAAGGCATGCACGATATTTTTATCCGCATTATCGACCCAACAGGTAACCTGATTACCGAATCTGATTCGGGCCCCTTTAGTGCCGATGGCCAGGATCTTCAATTTACTTATAAAACAGCCATTGATTTTAAAGATGACGGCAGCGCTTATACCATTGATTGGTTAAACCCCGCCGCTTTTCAGAAAGGGGCTTACACTGTATTGCTTTATGCAGATGGATATACCATGGGAAAATCAGGCTTTGAACTAAAATAAAAGCACACGCGCTATAATCGGATAGCTATCGGATCTCCCCTGTGATGGGAAGACATTAGTAGAACAACGTGGGTAGTTCAGTTAATATAAAGAGCCCCCCTGTCACACGGCAGGGGGGCTCTTTGATTAACGATAAAGAAGACTGTCAGTATTATTAAGTTTAAGAGAAAGAATGAAATATCGAATAATGAATTTTGAATGCCGAACGCCGAAGTTTACTTCAAACATTCAATATTCCACATTCGGTGTTCGATATTAAATTCCTTAACGTAATAACGT
>JBIOHE010000373.1:0-4168 GCA_044448725.1 Sphingobacteriales bacterium
AAAGATATCATAGATTAAAAAAAAAAACTCTTAACGATTAACTAAGATGTATTATGGATGAATGAATTATTTATCCAAAACGCGTTTCAATGCGGTATGTGTCGATTTTTTACCCACCCGCAGGCTTACCGAGTCGCCGTCGGCGTAGTATCGGCCTATGTTTTTAATCTTCATGGTATTGATGTTACCAGTGAACCACAAGCTGTCGCCTTTCACTACGCCATCCGAAATATCGAAGGTGCCAATCGACGAGGTCATCGTACCCGTGAGTGTAGTGCCATCGGTTTTAAAAGTATAAGATATCGGGAATTCATTGCCATCCGGCCCTTTTAGCATAGCAGACCATTTGCCATCCAGGCCGGCAAAATATGCGAATGCCGCGCCAAAGGTAAGAAGCAAAGCCACAGTTGTCAGGATCTTTCTTTTCATGTTATGAGAGGTTAATTGATTTGTTAAAAGTAAAAATTAATTTTAAAAATCCCCAGATGTCCGAGATTCGAATTTTGAGTGTTCGAAGCATGAAAAAATTGCAGCTACCCTCTTTGCCAATTTCGGCAGGAGGGTCGGACAGCGCAGTCCCGATAGCTATCGGGAGGGTGAGTAAACTCGCCGACATGCATTGGCGGCAATATCCTACGGGGTGACTCACCCGGTCATCGCTACGCTTGACCACCCTCTCTGCCGAAATCGGCAAAGAGGGTAAAAAAAAGATTTCGAACATCTTTGGGTTCAACTCATTTGCCATAACAGAAGCCGACGTAAATTTTTAAAGCGATGTCCGCAAATTGTATCTGCGGATTCCCATGCTTAGCGTTATGATCTGCGCGCCGGGATCATCACCCATACTATCCGGCACGCTTTTCCAGCGCTTATTTTTAATGTATTCTCATCGTAAAGTCAGCTGCATCACCCCATTGTAAAAAAACAGGTCAAAGTGCTATTTTAGTAAACTAAGTTGACTACATTAGTCAACTTAGTTTACCTTTACATCATGAAATCAGCGGAAATGAAAACAATAGATCAAGCCATAAGTGTAATGAATAAAGTGTTGTTCATATCACTTTTCATTGTATTGGGGTTTAATTCTTCATCAGCACAAAATGCGTGGAAACTGAGCACCGAAAAGGAAGGAATAAAGATATATACCAGCATAGTCCCGGATTCAAAAGTCAAAGCCATTAAAGTAGAATGTAACCTGAATGTAACAGCGTCAACTTTGGTTGCCTTGATAATGGACGTGAAGGCTACCCCTGATTGGGTGTATCATACAAAATCATGTGTGCTATTGAAACAAGTTTCACCTTCAGAGCTTTATTATTATTCAGAAATTAACCTGCCATGGCCCGCAACCAACCGGGATTTTGTGGCTCATTTAACAGTTACCGAAAATCCGGATACTAAAGTGATAACTATTGCCGGTCCTGCCGTTCCCGGCTTTGTTCCCATTAAAAAGGGAGTCGTCAGGATCGACCATTCAAACGGCGAATGGATCATTACCCCATCCGGTCCCGAACAAATAAAAGTTGAATATATGATCCATACTGATCCAGGCGGCGCTCTTCCTTCATGGATGGTCAATATGTTCGCCACAGAAGGGCCGCTTCAAATTTTCAGGAACCTGAAAAAGCAATTGCAAAAACCGGCTTACAAAAACAGTGTTCTCGCAGCTGTCGCAAATTAAATAATATTCAACGGTGCAATTAAATTAAGGCGATTAAACAGTTTTCCGTACCCCCTGTCGCTTAATAATAAACTTCGTTTTTGATAGATTCTTCATCCCAAAGTCATGTGCATCATACCAGCGTCATAAAACAGTTTTTATACAAATATTGGTAAACTAAGTTGACTAATATAGTCAACTTAGTTTACCTTTGTACTATTAAATCAAACGACATGAAAACACAATTTGAAAACATAGCTCAGGTACTTTCGGCAATCAATAATTTAATGATAACCAGTATAACTGACGTTAAGTGGATTAAATTGTTTTCTGCATTTAAGCTGTCAGCAAATACGACAGGCAATTACCTTCTTCCGCTGGCTAAACAACTCTTCAGGGATAATTTCATGGGTTCAGAAATGGAAATGGGAGTTATACTATTCTTTATTAAAGGTTATTTTTTATTGGCAGTCATCGCTATTACGAATAATTCTTTAGCTGCCCGATTTAAAAAATTAAGGGAAAGCGTAATAGAAAATGTCGTGTTGCATCACGATGACTTTTCTCAGCACAGGCAGGCTGCCTGAATTTATCTATAATTTCAATTCACATCAAATGAAACACCCACAATACATCGCCTACAAATACAGCCAGGAACCTGACCGTACAAATTTTAATATGATGAAAACAAAATATGCTTATGGTATCCTTAAAAGCGCGATAATGCTTTTATTAGTAATGCTGTCAACCTCATTAATGGCACAGCAAACTACCGTCAAAGGAGTGATCACCGATTTACGCACTCATGAAACCATGCCGGCTGTAACGGTTTCTTTTGATAATACCACTATTGGCGGCAGTGCTGATATCCATGGTAATTACAGAATAAGTACCGATGGGCACTACACCCGCATCAAGGTTTCTTTTATTGGTTATAAAACCGTTTACAGGGATATTACCCCCGGAGTTGCACAAACCATCAACGTTACCATGAGTGAGGACAGGCGGGAGCTTAGTGAGGTTGTAGTAAAAAGCGGCAAAAAAACGAGGTATAAAAACAGGAATAACCCGGCAGTCGAACTAATCCGCCAGGTAATTGCCCACAAGGACCAAAACAGAGTGGAAAATTTTAATTATGCCGAATATCAGCAATATGAACGGATGATATTTTCACTGAGTAATCTTTCAGAAAAGTTTAAAAGCAAGAAGATATTTAAAAACTACCAGTTTCTGTTTACCGAGCAGGACTCAGATGCAATTGGCGGCAAAAACCTGCTGCCTATATACATGGAAGAAAAGCTTTCTGACAACTACTTCCGCAAATCACCTTTTGTGAAAAAACAAGTGATACAGGCCAATAAGCAGGTTAAGTATGACGAAAACTTTGTAGATAATGAAGGCTTGAAAGCTTATTTTAACCGCATGTACATGGATATTGAGATATACGATAACAATATCCCGCTGCTGGCAAACCAGTTGCTGAGCCCTATTGCCGATGGTGCGCCAGCCTTCTATAAATTTTTTATTACAGACACCATTAAAGATGTGAGCCCGCAGCTGATAGAACTGAGTTTTACCCCGCGTAATACAACTGACCTGCTTTTTCAGGGTAAGATATACATTACTATGGATGGGAATTATGCTGTACAAAAGGCTGTATTATCTGTGAATAAGCACATCAACCTTAATTTTGTGCGGCAAATGCAAACTACGCTGGCTTATGAAAAGACAGAAGACGGGCGTTATCGCCTCAGCCAGAGCGACCTGAAGATAGATTTTGGGTTGAACAAAAATAAAGGCGGCGGCGTTTATGGCGAGCGGGTGGTGATCGTTAACAATTTTGTTATTAACAAGCCTGGCCCGAAAGAAGTTTATGAGGGCCCCGCACAAATGATTGCCTTTAATGCCACAGAAAAAGGCGATGAATTTTGGAAGGCCAACCGCCCGGATACTTTAAAACCCGGACAGGCGAATATCTATAAGAATATCGACAGCCTGCAAACACTCGCGTCTTTTAAACGGACAATGAAACTGGTTACGCTGTTTGTTGCAGGGTACGATGATTTGGGTCCTTTTGAAATTGGGCCGGTAAATACTTTTTACAATTTTAACCCGGTAGAAGGTTTCCGGTTGAGGTTAGGGGGGCGTACTACCACCAGTTTGAGCAAACGTTATTACTTTGAAACTTACGGGGCCTACGGCTTTAAGGATGACAGATTTAAGTACTTTTTGAGCGGTACTTATTCGCTTAATGATAAATCTATCTATTCTTTCCCGCAGGAATATTTGAGGGCCAGCGTTCAGCATGATACCAAGATCCCCGGTCAGGAGCTGCAATTTGTACAGGAGGATAACTTCCTGCTCTCTTTCAAAAGGGGCAATAACGATATCTATACTTATAATGATATCTTCAGATTGGATTATGTGCATGAGTATTTGAATCATTTCTCTTACAAGTTTGAGTTGAAAAGCTGGAACCAAAGCCCGGCGGGAGCGTTGTATTTCCAG
>JBIOHE010000374.1:0-4167 GCA_044448725.1 Sphingobacteriales bacterium
ACAGCATACTGTGCACATCCTGCTGCGCCTGCGGATCTCCTTCAATTTTAATGTCACTCTTCCACAAATCGTCCCAGGCTTTTTCATGAAATTTGATCAGGCGGTTCCGGCCTTCCAGTTTGGCAAAGATGGTTAGACGTTCGGCCTGGTTCAACGGGTCGGCATCATGCGCGGAGGTAATTGATGACCCGGCAACGGCATATTGATACGTTTGCCCTGCAAGAATGACCTTGCTGAATTTCATCTGATGCAGATTGTTGTCCAACATTTCGTGTATTACCCGTGGCTCCTGCCCGCTTTTTTCATCAAACAAAAAAGTATTTGATGCGCAGAGCAGCAACTTGCCGGTCGGGCTTTTTGCTGTTGAGGTAAGCAAACTGATATTGCCAATCTCGTTATAATAATTTTGAACATCGCGTAAAGCATCCGGCGTTTCAAGGATACTGACAGTATTGATTGTAATATCTTTTTTAGCCGTGATGGAAATATCCATCAAAACAGTAAAAGGCAATTGTCTCAACGCATAATAAGTGTATTTTACCGAGGCCTCATCGCCAAAATCAAGGGTTGCTGTAAAACAACCGTGCTGCATGTCAAGTTCCTGCTTATAGTTGCTGGCGCTTCTTGCATCGACACGTTTGCCATTGATGTCGAGCGACATATTCAATAAATTGAAACTATTCAGAAAATTGCTTACCCTTCCCCGGCCATATAAATCATAGGCGCCAGCAAGTGTTACACTTTTTATCTTAAATACTTCAGGTGACGAAACCATTCCAATCATCCCGTTAGCTACCGTAATTCCGTAGTAGTTTGCCGGGTCAATTTTATCGGCTTTTATAATCCATTGGTCCTGCGCATAAACAAGGGTTGAACAAAAAGAAATCAAACCCAGAAAAAAAATAGACATTTTACTCATGATCATTTGCTTAATTTAAAAAATTGAATCTTGTCATTATTAAAAGCAACAGCATAAATAATGCCTTGCGCCGTTTTAATTTTTTTAATATCACGCACCTCACCCCTCAACAAAAATCCCGAAGAAACCGGAGAAATATACTTGAAATTATTGCCTTTATCCAAAAGCAGCAGATCGCCAAAATCGGCATCATACCGTCCTTCAAAAGGTATGACACCTGAAAAATTACCACCTCCTAAAATGCCTTTATCGGGGCCGGACAAAGTAGTAAAACCAAAAAGCGGAGCCGCCTGCATGGACGATGGGAATGCTTTGAAAGCAAATTTACCCCCACCTTTATTATAAAAAACACCTGATGTGAAACTGTTTGCAATCAGGGGTTTAGTACTTAACGAATCACCGAACACCTCCTGAACTGTTTTCCCGGCGAAATCATGATAGTATAAAAATTTCTTTTTTATCAGCGGCACTTGTTTTTCAATATCTCCCTTTCCTAAAAATGTATAATCCTTATGATCAATGCTATAAGTTAATATCGGGTCAACGGTGCCATTTTTGTCTATGTCTGATAAAAACAGTTTTACAGGGTTTTCACCGCTGGGTTTCAGCTTTGAATTCCAGCCATAATTGCCAGCAATAATATCTGTTTTGCCATCGCCGTCAACATCTGTTAGTACAATCCGCTGCCACCATCCCAACATATTGTCCATTTCATCGTTATGCTGCTCAATAAATTTACCGTTCCTGTTCATGAAAACTTTTACAGGCATAAACTCACCTGCAACCACAAGATCCGGCCAGCCATCATTATTCAGATCGGCAAATGCTGCCGAACGTACCATACCTGCGTGTCTAAGTTCATCAGGCAACTGTACCTGGTGGAAATGGCCATGCCCATCGTTCATTAAAAGGTACGATCCGGCGATGTTACTAAAATCAAACCCATCCGGCGCACCGGCGACAAAAATATCGGGATAGCCATCATGATTTACATCTGCAACGGCAACTGCCGACTTATTTACGTTAATCTGCGGAATATCAGTTGATTTTTTAAAATTTCCCTTACCATCATTTATATACAAACGATCTGCAAGCTCGGCTGAGCCATCAGGGAACTCGTTTCCTCCGCTTGCAACATAAAGATCAGGAAATCCATCATGGTTCACATCAAGAAACACAGCATCTACATCCTCACAAACCGCATCTGCCGTAAACGCGGGCTGAACCGTAGCTTTAAAACTGCCATCCGGCGCCTGGATAAACAAAGCTCCCGGCTGCCCTTTCGCCCCGCAAACATAAAAATCGTCCAACCCGTCGTGGTTTACATCCCCCACCGCAATCCTCGGGCCTTCGGTCGAAAGCATGTGCGGAATAAGCGGCTGCTGGTTAAAATCCACAAAATCATCCTCTCTGTGTTTCCAGTTCAAATTTATCTGAGCCGTAATATTTTTATAAATTGGTGTTTTTTGCAAAAAAAACGAATTATGATCAAAATGCCCTCCGGCATTTTTCTGATCAATTGTCAAAAGCTTATCCCCGGCAATATTGTGCATAACCTGGAAGGTTTGATCGGGCCAGACAACCAGTAAGCTGTCCACAGTTTTACTATTACCTAAACCAAAATGCAATTTCGGCTCAACCGAAGATTGAAAACCGCGCGTGAGTTCCAACTGCTCATATTGCATTTGTTTGCCGCAAAAAACGTATGCTTTTGCACCAATGCCAAAGCGGTTATCATGGCGGCCTGTAAATTTAAGGCTGAGGTAATGGGCGCCCGTGGAAACATTTTTGTAAATACAGGCAACATGGTTAAGGTTATTTGTCACAATATCCAAATGCCCGTCATTATTCAGGTCCGCGTATGCTGCGCCGTTCGACAGCATGGTATCCCTCATTCCCCAGGCGGCGCTTTTGTCAATAAACTTTTCGCTTTTTGTTCCTTTAAAAACATAACTATGCGCTTCACCGGTGGGCATTTTATCTATAGCGATGTCATCCATTCCATGTCCGGCCAGTGCCTTTTGGGCCGAAATACTTGAAATGAAACTTATATAATCCATATCTGTAGGCCGGCGTTTTATTCCATTTGCCATAAAAAGGTCTTTTATACCATCGTTGTCAAAATCGGCAAGTAAAGGGCTCCAGGTCCAATCGGTTGCTGCTACGCCGTCCATCAAACCAACTTCGCTGAACGCCTCCCCGTTTCCCAGGTTTTTTTGCAGGCAGTTGCGCGAATACTGGTATTGAAAACCACCGCTTAAAATTTTTTGCCTGTATTGGTCATAAGTCTCATCGCCTATATAAGATTTCAAAATCGATTCTTCAGCCGGCAACATGTCAGCGGTTATAATATCCAGCTGTCCGTCATTATTAAAATCGGCAATATCATTCCCCATGCTAAACCTGCTGTAATGATTAAAATGCCGGGCGCCCGATTCTTTGAAGGTGCCATCATGATTATTGATATAATAATAATCGTTTTCATGGAAATCATTCCCTTCATAAATATCATCCCAGCCGTCGTTATTCAGGTCGCCAATTGCGATGCCTAAACCATAACCAAGGGCGCTGCTGTAAATACCCGATTTTTGAGTTACATCAACAAAATGGCCGTTATTGTTCAGATACAATTTACTGCCGGCCAACTGGTTAACTTTATTGCGCAAACTGGTGTCGCCATAAGTATCCACGGAATGATTGGATTGGTTTAGCAAATAACAATCCAGTTTGCCGTCATGATTATAATCAAAAAACGCCGCCTGGGTAGAATATCCCGAAAAATCAAGGCCATATTTCGCCGACTCTTCCGTAAATGTTCCGTCGTGGTTATTAACATAGAGCATGTTATGCCCTTTCAATCCTAACTTACCGGCAACCGCACAAACATAAATATCAAGGTAACCGTCGTTATTAATATCAACCATGGTAACTCCCGAACACCAATCGGCAATGCCGGCTACCCCGGCCTTTTCAGTTATATCCTCGAATTGATAGTTCCCCTTATTCAGATAGAGTTTATTGCCGCCTTTTTTGTTAGAGGTAAAATAAATATCAGGCAACCCGTCATTATTAATGTCGCCGATGGCAACGCCGCCGCCATTATAAAAGTAGAGGTAATTTAAAATACCGGGGCTGTCATTATCACTTAACGTGTTGCTGAATTTGATATTTGTTTTTGTTGAATCAAGCAGTTGAAAAACGGGCGGCTCAATATTTTGTTTTTTACAGGAAGAAAGACCGTTTAGTAA
>JBIOHE010000375.1:0-4163 GCA_044448725.1 Sphingobacteriales bacterium
GCTTAAATGAGGCTTATTCAATCCTTTTTTGCTTCCAGGCGGCAAGAGGAGAAAGGCTGATAGAAGCCTTACCCCTCTTTAATTGGTTTATTGACCCGTTGCGTATCCCACGCAAGCGGAGACTTCATTCCTTCGCTCCATTTTCGTTCCATTGCGTTTGCTTCGCCGCACTCCATTACACTTCATTCCGCTCATTCATTTCAGACACCGCTTCGCATTCTCTCAATAAGACTGGCCCTCTCTAACTCATAAGCTATATTGGGCTTTATCTGTGCCCTTAAATATCGGGAAACTGAAAAACTAAAACTGCAGACTTTTGTTTTTTACTGAGTCGGCTTTTTTCGATTCTTCCGATAAAAACTTTAGCCATTTAAAATATTCTTTTGCTTCGGGAGTTCCTGCCGCCGCATCGTTTCTTGGCAGCTTGCTAACCGCAAGCGATAATTTTGACGTGGCACTATCTATTTTTATTTTAAGACCATCCATTTCTGCTTTAAGCTTCTTAACAAGGGCGTCTTTATCCGAAGATGAATAGCTATCTATATCCTTATCGGCCTTTAATTCTTCATTGATAAAATCATCCATTTCGTAGGCGACATTGGCAACGTCGCCGTCTTTAAATTTCAAGGTGTCTACGATGGGCGAATGATGGCCGCCAAAAAGGTCTGAACCATTTTTACAGGCATTAACGGTAAGTACCGCTACTAATAAATACGCGATCTTTAAAAGTGTTTTCATTTGTAATTTTAATTTGAAGGTTAGTTGTTTGTATTAACTGGTTCCGGGCTTCGGTTTAGGGTACCGCTGTCTACCCATAGCTGTTCATAGACCAAAGGCACTTCATTATGCCCAATGATGCCAATACTATCAATATCCGTGTTGGTAAGGTCTGTTTTATTTATGGCTATTGTACCGTCCAAACAATTTAAGGTAGTAGGCGACACCATGCCCCATAGATTTTGTATGAATTCCTGGTTCGGTTGATTACATAATTGGTTAGCTGATGAATGTTGGAAAAAAACATCAATTTTTTTTACTCCGGCAGATATTTCGAGTTTGGAATCTTTCGTATCTAATTGAAAATTAATGGTAGAGTCTCTGGCCGATTTAGAATCCTCAATCGGATTATTTTCACAATCCGCTTCAATATATGCCTTAACGAAATCATCCGTTCCACAGGAGGACATAAGTCCTTTTAACGCCTCCGGCGACATCGATTTTATTTCTTTTGCAGAAAGCGTTTTCATTTTTTCCATCGCTTCCGTACATGCCTGGAAATTTTTATTAAACGCAGTTTGGCAGTTACCATTGTCAAAATTGAACGCCCAACTCACCCAAGGTACTTCCAAATTATTGTTAGCGGGATGCGGGTCTAAAAGCGTCAGTTCAACATAGCTTCCACCGAAAGGTGATTTATTTGTCTTGAGTCTCAAAGCCAACGTTTGCAACGCCTGGCAAACTACGACTGTTCCCCGACTATGGCCAATAAAATGAATATCCACCACATCGCCGTTATGTTGCCCGTGCGCGTGCATCCATGTCACAATATCACTGCTGAGTTTTTCACCGGCTTTTTCTGCCCAGCCATGTTGCTTTAAACCGCATGTTTTCATCCAGTCACACGTAATGACATCGTCATAGCCATCCTTTGTTTTTAATTGATCCGCCATCGTAGTTTCCCAATGCGGTAAAGTAAAATCTTGAAATTCAGATCTCCACAACCAATCCGGAAGCCGATGTAGGGGAGATTGGTGCAAAGCCCAGCGGTCAAATCCGTGCGCAACCGCGCCTAACATCCATTTTCTAAAATACACTTGTTCCTTTTTATCGTTATAGGTTGCAACTACAATAATATACGGCAATCGTGTGTCGGGGGGTAATTCAATATTCGCTGTAACGGCAACCTGATCATGTTCGCCTTTGGTTAATCTGGTAATATCGGTTAAAGTGGTATCGCCCAATTTAACCAGATCAGCATCCGGCGTTAAATTAAATAGATAGGGTAACATACTCACTTTTGAACGATAAATATCAAAATGCATGGATATGGCATCCGCATCCTTTATTTGATAATCGACCGATACACTTTTTGCGTCTAGCGTTGTTGCTTTTTTGAGGCTTACTGATGCTACCGGCATTGCATCGTGTTTATCAAAATCGTTTAATACAATGCAGGTCCAGTTTTCATCGGTTGCAGGCCCAATCATTTTGGCGTGTAAGCCAACTATTCTGATTTTTTCGCCAGCTTTGAAAACCAGTGATTGATGGTCATTGTAAATTGATTTTAGCATTTTACTCTTAAAAGGTTCTGTCAGGTATTGCTGAAAATAACTTAACAACCTGAAATTAATCATTGAATCCTTTTCCCATAAATGCCAGATGCTTATATCTTTTGTAACCGTAAAATCCACATCCCAGGTTGCTTCACAATATTTTACTTTCACTGAGATCAACGAATTGGCGTTTACCGTTCCATCGGGAAGCTTTTTCGGCAAGTCGATATTTTGATTGCGCAGGTTTTCGGTTTTTGTCACCTTACATGAAGTGATCTTTAAACTCGCAGCAACGGTTTCGTCTCGCATCACAAATACCCGCATGGCATTTTTCAATGCCTGCTCCTTTGTGGGCACCGGAGTACATTCCATAAACATGGGCATTGTATAAAAAGCATATTTCCGTGTGCTTTTTATAGACACCGCCTTATTTTGCCCTAACAGCCAGCAGGGAAATAACATTAAACTTGCCGCAGAAAGTAAGATAGATCGCAACATACGATTTGTATAAAAATTGATTTTTTAACATGTCATTTTATTGCGAAATAATCTGCATTTCGGTTCTGCGGTTTTTTGCCCTGCCTTCTTCCGTGCTGTTATCCGCTATGGGTTTGCTACTTCCCAATCCCTGGTAAAACAGCCGGTCGCGGCTTATGCCCCGACTCACCATATAATCAACGACGCTTTTTGCCCTTTGAGTGGATAGGTTGAGGTTGTCATCATCCCTGCCGACATTATCTGTATTGCCAGTAAAGGTTGCTTTTATATGAGGATATTTTGCGAGCAACAGCATTATATTGCCGAGGTGACTTTTTGAAGCTTCAGTAAGCGTTGCCGCATTGGTGTCAAAGTAAATATTATTTAGTATCACCTTTGCGTTTGTGGCTTTTTCACCCCTGTTTAGCTTACCGGCAAGTTGGTCATACGAAATATAGTCGTTTTGAGTTGGTTCATCACCAACCGCACTTGTAGCTGGTTTGCCATTCCATATAATAGGTACATTTTTGATTTCAATAGTGCCCTCGCGCCGGTCACCACCTCCATCCCAATTGCTGTTTATCGTCGCTATTTCTATTACGGCGAGTTTCGTGGATGTCGAAAGAACATTAGAAAAAGTAGCAGTGCCTTTAACCCTTAGTCCTGTCGGCAATTCTGTTTCAATATCATAGTTAGACTCATTGCCTAAGGTAAAGTTCTTACAGGGAAATTGATTGCCATCCGTATCAAACGCTTTGGAATGCCTTTGCATATCGTTGAATACACCTATTCTTTGATGGGCTTTCCGTGGATTAGAAAAACTAAAGTATACTGTCACCGTCTGTGAATTTACATCGCCTGTGCAACCCGTAACAGTAAAGTCCAGCCCACTATTTATATTGGTAACGATATTTTCGGCTGACTGACCGACACGTTGTCCATCGGTGGCTGATGGAGACTTATAAAATTCAGCAACGACATGCACCGTGAACAACGGTTGCTGCGTAAATTCATTCACTTTTAAATAAATGACATTAGCCCCCAAGGCGGATGCTTTTTTCCTTAATTCATCTTCGGCTTTTTTATATAATTTATCTCGCGTTGACAAAATAAGGCCTTCTTTAGAAATATTAGCATCACCCACCTTCATTAAACCCGACACATCACTTGCGTTGTTCGTAACAATGATATTATCGGTAGCAGATGCGGTTTGCGCTTTGGTAGGAAGGGAAATTAACTGGCTAAAAACCAAAACACATAGAAATTGTAAAAAATAGTTTTTCATTTTTTTATTATTAGAATTATTTGGAATTTATTGATGTTCATGCTGGCATTAGTCATAAAATGTCTTTTTTTGCGCCCAATGATTTACTGTAAAGTTATAAAGTATTAATCAATTTACCAATACCTGTA
>JBIOHE010000376.1:0-4151 GCA_044448725.1 Sphingobacteriales bacterium
CTGCTAAACTAACCAGTATTTCAGGCGTGGCTTTTTTAACATCACGTAAGAAAGAAGGGTTGTACTTATAATTCATGATAAATTACAATCGGTCATTTTCTATTTGGCGATAATTTGAATTTATCATGTTATGCATTGCTTATGCGGAAAATTTATGCTGCTTCTTCGCCGAAGCGCTAAGCCAATTCTCAAATTCTTTGGCCTCTTCGTCAGAAACCGGCGTTTCATCCTTAACCTCTTCCATGGCCGCTAATAAATAAGCATCTTCTTCATCTTCAGTAAGCTCAACCTCAACAACTTTAAATTTCAAAGTCTTAGCCATTTCTGTCAGCCATTTAAAATGCTCACTTTTTACATTATCAATAACCATTCTCATATTACAAATATAACAAACAAATTTTATAATGTTATTTTTGGGAACGCACCAATTTTAAAATACAATATCAGTGATCACCCGCTTCACCCAATCCACCTACCACAGCATTTGCGACGAATTGGCCGCTATTGATGGCGATCTTAAAAACATCATCAACACCCATGGCTACCCGCCATTCTGGTCGCGCCCGAATACTTTTGAAACTTTGGTGCATATCATTCTGGAGCAGCAGGTATCGCTGGCCTCGGCATTATCCGCACTAAATAAACTGAAAGAACGGCTACCGGAATTAAGCCCCGCCCCAATATTATTACTTACCGACGAAGAAATGAAAGCCTGCTATTGCAGCCGGCAAAAAACACTGTATATCCGTCACCTGGCCGAAGCTATATTAAGCGGGCAAATCAGTTTACCTGAATTGGAGGATTTACCTGATGAGGTAGTCCGGGCAAAATTAACAGCTCTTAAAGGCATCGGCAACTGGACCGCCGACGTTTACCTGATGTTTGTTTTGCGGCATCCCGATGTGTTCCCCATTGGCGACCTGGCAGCTGTTAATGCCTTAAAGCGGGTGAAAAACCTCCCGGCAAACACTACCAGGGAAGAAATGTTGGCGCTATCTGTTAACTGGCAACCCAACCGCACCATCGCCGCTATGCTGTTATGGCATTTTTATCTGTCGTCGCCCAAAAAAAGCGGAATACAACTTAAAAGATGACTCTGCTTGTCTGAACCTTGATGGGTGAGGGCTTCGCCGTCTATAGGATTAAAGGATTGCCATGATTTATTTTCCAACATCCATCCTATAATCCTGAAATCATTGAATCAAGGTTCAGACAAAAATTCCCGTCCGTCCGCTTTTGGGTTACGACAAGTAAACCCGCTCCCGGACAAATCAATGCTACTGACAAAACAGCGTCAGCACTTTTATTATCACCACCCTATATCTTTGTATTAAACATCATCCCCAAAAGGCTAAACAGCTCTCAAAAATCGTCCGCTTTGGTCTGCTTATACTGATACTCCAAACCGGACGGACAACAAGGTTACTGTCTGAATCAGAATTTTCAGAATTAATCAATTTTCAGAATTTTAGTTCGGCATTCTGCTAATTCTAAAATTCTGTGAATTCTGATTCGGACAATAAAAGATTTGCAATAGTCAAAATCAAAAGGCTTCCTCCGCAAAAAAGAAAGTCAAAAGTCTATTCTGCTATTAGTAGGCTATTAGGGGAGTATTAATTTTTTTTTGAAAAATTGGTTGATTAGGTTGTATTGGGTTGATTAGGTGAGTAGTTAGCTAAATGCAACTTATCAACCTTAATAAACTCAATCAACCCAACCCAATCCAACTCAATCAACCCATTCAACCAATCAACTTAATCAACCATTCAACTTAATCAACCAATCAACCCATTCAACCAATCAACTTAATCAACCATTCAACCCAATCAACCAATTCAACCAACACCATGCAACAAACGCAACCACCAACAGGCAGCTTTACTATTACTGCGGAACAATTACAGGCCGATGCCGACAAATGGGCCGCTTATGCCCAAACACCCGAAGCAAGGGACAATTCACTGCGGGTACGATCAATGAACCAGGTACTTGAACTTGCCAAAACCCAACCAATACCGCAAAAACTGTTTGGTGAATTTTGGCACGAAGGCGAGCTGTGCATCCTTTTTTCGGATAGCAATGCCGGTAAATCTATCCTGGCTATACAAATTGGCAACAGCATCAGCAGCGGTATGCAAATTGAACCTTTCGGGCTTGATGCCAAACCACAGCCTGTATTGTATTGCGATTTTGAGCTTAGCCCCAAGCAACTGGAGGCGCGTTATACTGAAAACTATGCCGATCATTACCGTTTTGAGGAGAACTTTTACCGGGCCGACCTTAACCCCAACATGGAATTGCCCGATGGCTTTAATGATTATGAAGAGTATTTGAACCACAGTATTGAAAGAGCCATCTGTGATACAGGTGCAAAGGTGGTGATCATTGATAACATCACCTACATAGGCACCGAAAATGAGCAGGCCAAATTTGCTTTACCGCTGATGAAAAGCCTGAAGGCGCTAAAATCGCAATACGGATTAAGTATATTGGCGCTGGCGCATACACCAAAACGGGACCGCAGCAAACCCATCACCAGCAATGATTTACAGGGCAGTAAAATGCTGATGAACTTTTGCGATAGTTCATTTGCCATTGGCAGCAGTACCCAGCATGCCGACAGGCGTTACCTTAAACAGGTAAAGCAGCGCAATACCAAGCAAATTTACGGCGATGATAATATTTGCCTGTTCGACATTAACAAGCCGCATAACTTTTTGCAATACACTTTTGTGGGCTATGGCGATGAGCGGCTGCACCTCAAGGACGCGAAGGACCAGGAAACTGAAGATCATACAGAGAAGGCGCTTGAACTTCGTACCCAGGGCTTAAGCCTGCGCGAGATTGGCACCGAGCTTGGTATCTCTTTCCAAAAGGTTGACCGCCTGCTGAAAACCGCCGAAAAACGCCTTCGCACCAGGGAATAAGCCCGGCTGTCCGTCCGGTTTAGGGTATTAGCGGTGATGATACATAGCGAACAAGGCACAAACGAAACGTCATGCCGAACTTGTTTCGGCACCTCACAAGCTAAGTAAACGCCATGCATTGTCCGCACTCCATCCGCATCACCCAACACCCTAAACCGGACGGACATGATTCTTAGTCCATCAACTAAATACCAATGACTCAAGGACCAATGACGCGAAGCAAATGACCCAATGACCAATGACGCGAAGCAAATGACCAATGACTAAATTCAAATTACAGCCCTACAAATCGCCATCATCCCGTTACCGTTGCCCGCAGTGCAATCACCGCGATAAAACCTTTGTGCGGTATATCAGCACCGAAACGGGTGACCATCTGGCCGACCATGTGGGCCGCTGCGGGCGTGAGGATAAATGCGGCTACCACTATAAACCGCGCGATTATTTCCGTGATAACGCCGGTATGAAGCCCCTACCCGGCGCTAATAATAAACGCAAGCCCGGAAGCTATCCCAAAAAACCGAAGCCGGCAAGCCGCCTGATAAAGCCCCACGACCCGCAGAGCGGCTTTCATATTAACCCGGATATTGTGAATGCCAGCTTTAACGGGTACGAACAAAATAACTTTGTGCTGTACCTGATCAGCAAGTTTGGCCGGCAGGCGGCCAGCGACCTTATTGGCCGCTACCGCATAGGCACCAGCAAACACTGGCACGGCGCAACAGTTTTTTGGCAGCTGGACTACCTTGGTCGAGCCCGTACCGGCAAAGTAATGCTTTACAATTCACAAACCGGCAAACGCGTTAAACAGCCATTTGCGCATATTACCTGGGTGCATACTTTATTGGTTGGCTGTAAGAACCTGGTAGTGGACGGTATTGAGTTTGATGTTAACAGCAGAGACCTTATCGCAGCAAATGCAAACTGCCAACCGCAAACTGCCGGCTTCCACGTTGAGCAATGCCTCTTTGGCGAGCACCTGTTAACCGAAAACCCTGCGCTGCCCGTAGCAATTGTGGAAAGCGAAAAAACAGCCGTTATAGCCAGTTACCATGCACCCGGTATGGTTTGGCTTGCCGCCGGGAGCCTCGGCAACCTTAACCCCGAACTTTGCCATGCCCTGCACCACCGCAGCGTTACCCTGTACCCCGACCTTGGCGCTTACGCCAAATGGTGCGTTAAAGCAAAGCAATTACAGGCCGCCATACCCGGCAGCGTGTTCAC
>JBIOHE010000377.1:0-4123 GCA_044448725.1 Sphingobacteriales bacterium
ACGTGATCCCATACATGGGCGCTTCGGAGTTTTACCTGGAGTATGGCAATTTTGATTATACCATTACGGCACCTGCAAACCTGGTAGTAGTCGGCTCGGGCGAATTGTTAAACCCGGCGGAGGTACTGACGCCGGCAATTATCAGCCGTTTGGCTGCTGCAAAAAACAGTGATAAAACCGTAATGGTTAAAGACTCGGCCGATATAGGGAACAATACCCTGCATCCTCAAAAGGCAAACCTTACCTGGCATTTTTTCTGTAAAAATTCCAGGGATGTATCATGGGCTGCTTCAAAAGCGTTTTTATGGGATGCTGCAAGGATAAACCTGCCAAGCGGTAAAAAAGCCCTTGCGCAATCTGTTTATCCAATTGAATCAAAGGGCCAAAATGCGTGGGGCCGCTCAACAGAGTATGTAAAGGGGGCTATTGAATTGTATTCGTCCGAATGGTTTGAATATACCTATCCGGTGGCGACCAATGTTGCCGGTATAGTAGGGGGGATGGAATATCCCGGCATTGTTTTCTGTGGGTCTGAAAGTCAGGCAGGTGGTTTATGGGAAGTAACCAACCACGAGTTCGGGCATAACTGGTTCCCGATGATCGTTGGTTCAAACGAGCGTAAATATGCCTGGATGGATGAAGGTTTCAACACCTTTATTAATAAGGTTGATACCAAAGTTTTTAATAAAGGCGAATATTATGATGCTCCGGATGCTCAAAAAGAAGCCGCCGGAATGTTTAGCCCCGATGCGGATGCCATTATGAATACCCCTGATGTAATTCAACCGGATTATTTGGGTTATGCGGCTTATGAAAAACCAGCCATGGCGCTGACCATTCTACGTGAGCAGGTTTTAGGCGAAAAACGTTTTGATTATGCTTTTCAGACTTATATCAAACGCTGGGCATTCAAGCACCCTACGCCCTGGGATTTTTTCCATACCATGGATAATGCAGCCGGTGAGGACCTGAGCTGGTTTTGGAACGAGTGGTTTTTTACCACATGGAAGCTGGATCAATCAGTTAAAGAAATAAATTATGTTGATAATGATCCTGCCAAAGGCGCATTAATCACGATTGAAAATTCAGAAGGCATGGCCTTGCCGGTTACAGTATTAGTAAAGGAGTTGAATGGCAATACCGGTACCGTTCATTTACCGGCCGAGATCTGGCAGCGCGGCGGTACATGGACATTCGCCTATAAATCCACTTCGAAAATTGCTTATGCAACTATCGACCCTGATCATGTTTTGCCTGATATTAACCCTGAAAATAATTCATTCAGCGGTGTGGGCGTTGGACAGGGCGTCACTGCTGCCTCGGTTATAAAAACATACCTTGACGCCGTTGGCGGCGAAAATAAATTGGCTGCTGTGAAGGATTTGACAGTGAACGACGAAGGCACTGTGCAGGGGTTAACTGTGGTGAGGGTAAATAAATATAAAACCCCGGGAATGTTTTATCAGGATGTATCGGTGCCGTCATATAACAATTTGAATGTTACGCATATCATTATTGATGGCGACAGTCTGAATGTTAAGCAAATGAACAAGCCTGTTCCGCTCACCGCTGATGTTAAGGGCTCTGTTAAAGCAAGGTATAAGCTTTTTCCTGAACTGGATTTTAACAAAGCCGGTTATACCGTGCAGTTAGCGCCGGCAATGCAGGTAGTTAACGACCAGTTAGCCTACCTGGTAACCGTAACTGCGCCGGATGGCACAAAAGTGAAATATTTTTATGACCAGAAAACGGGTTTAAAGATTAAGCAATTTACTGATATTGAAGGCAGCACGGTGATGGAATGGGGTGATTACCACGATATTGACACCGGAATAAAAATACCGTTTTCTGAAAAAACTACCGTTGTTGGCCAGCCTATCGAATTTAAGGTTAAAAGTGCAACGGTTAACAGCGGGTTGACCAGTGAGATGTTTAAATAGACGGGAAGCGTATTTTATTTAATAGCCTGAGCGTTCATCTTAGGGTACTTGAAATCCCGGTCCGCCATAAAGCAGACCGGGATTTTTTGTGCAGGATAGTTTTTAAAAATTTCATAAATTCTTTACATGCCTGATGTGAATAATTTGGTATTAGAACGAAAATATTTAACAATAGCTTAATATATAGCTTTTTTGTTGTAACTACTTTTGTGGCGTTACATGCATACGAATATTGCTTACCACGACGATCAGCTTTTAATTGAACAACTGCACCACAGTGGTGAAAGTGCCTTTGACTGTATTTATGACCTTTACTGGAAGCAACTTTTTCAATATGCGTACAAGCGGTTACAATCAGAAGCTGTTGCCAAGGATATGGTACAGGACGTTTTTATTTCATTATGGAATAAAAGGGACGGCATTAAACTAACATCATCATTGTCTGCTTATCTTTTTTCAATACTCCGTTTTAAACTGATTGATTATTACCATGCCGGAGAGGTCAGGAAACAACACGCCCTTAGTGTAAGCCACATAGCCGATCTTTCAGATAATAATATTGATCAAAAGGTGCATGTAAATGAAATCAACAGTTTACTGAACCTGTCGATACAAAATTTACCCTGTAAAATGAAGGAAGTTTTTGAACTGAGCCGCACCGAAGGATACTCAGTCAGGCAAATTTCAGAACAGATGAACATTTCTGAACAAACCGTTAAAAACCAGCTTTCAACAGCGTTAAAACGGTTAAGGCTAAATTTTGCCGATTATCTTACAATTGCAGTGATCTGCTTCTTTTTTCACTGATATTTATTATTCTAAAAAATAAATTTATTGCGCTATAGTACCAATAGCATTCAAGGCCGATAATGTATATATAAAGCCCTGAATATTGTGGATAAAGAACAAGCACTGCAACTCATTACAAAATACAAAAAAGGTTTATGTAATGATGAAGAAATAGAAACGCTGCACCAATGGCTTGACCAGCAAGGTATGGATAAGCCGGATTTTCTTTTTAAAGACCCCGGGCAGGAAGATACGCTGAAAGAAGAAATCCGGTATCAGATAAAAAGCCGCTTATTTCCGGCAACAGGAAAAAGGAGCTATTCCCAACTACAGTTTTGGCTTAAAATTGCTGCGGTATTGCTATTGGCAGGCACCATTGGCATCTGGGGCCTGAGTAAACATGGCAACAAACAACCCGAGCGATATACCACCATTTATAATCCGGCCGGGCAGCTTAAAACCGTAATCCTTCCCGATGGTTCAAAAGTGTTTTTAAATTCGGCCACAACAATAAGCTTTCCGGTACAGTTCAAATCGGCGCAACGCAAAATAACTTTAGTTGGAGAGGCTTATTTTGAAGTGGTGCATGATCCTGAAAAACCATTTTTAATATACACCGGCAAAGTACGGACGCAGGTTTTAGGCACCAGCTTTAATGTTAAGGCTTATACCAATGAGCCTGATATTACTGTGGCTGTTATAAGCGGCAAAGTGGGTGTGATGGCCGGTAAGTCGTCAGTGATGCTTACGCCCGACCAAACTGTTGATTATAATATTAAAGCAGGCAAATTATTGAAAGGAAATGTTGATGACGCGTCATCGCTGATGGCCTGGACAAACGGAGAGATGGTTTTCAGAAACCAGGCACTGAATGAAATTGCCCGGACACTCATCCGCCGCTACAATATTGATATAATTATTAAAAATACGCATACAGGCCATGCTGTTTTAAACGCCCGTTTTGACAAAAATGAATCGCTGGAAAATGTAATCGGCGTTTTATGTACCTACGTGGGTGCAAGATATAAGCACGAAGGAAAAATATACATTATCAGATAAGCTATTAATCCCAATAATATAATTATCAATTAACCTCAATAAGTACAATATGATAAAATAAAGGACTTAAACACAAAAAAACCGGAAATGCTACTAACATTCCCGGTTTACAATCATCTCCCATTCCAATGTCGCTAAACATACAATTAAGTTCCAAGGGAACTTAACAGGGAGTTTTAATGCTTTAAAGAGTTTACTTAAAAACAAAATCAAAATTATGAATAATCTTTGGTGCCTTACTATTAATGCACAAAAAAAAATATTAAAAATAATGAAATATAGCACACTGATAGCTTTTTTAATAGTTACGCTGAGTACATTAAGCTATGCCAGAC
>JBIOHE010000378.1:0-4118 GCA_044448725.1 Sphingobacteriales bacterium
ATAAAAGTCTGGTTGGTTTCATATTTATGAATAATTTATTTTTATAATTTCAAGTTTGATTTAATTTTTTTCTGTCTTTCTACGTAACATTTATCAATTAGTTACAATTCTTGTTATACGAAAAATATTTGCTTAACAATTCTATTAAATTAATAAGCATTGTTTGTTTGGTATTAATAAACAATTGTTTAAAACTTAATTTATTGTCGTAAAACAATGACCATGTTTTTTTCGTTAAAAAACACTATATACACATCCCTATGAATAATATCAGCTTATCCCTACACACGAAAGTGCATGACTGGATAGATGTAATTGGTTTCCATTTAAACGGATCACAAACCAATGCCAAAAACAATGTAACAACAAAACATTACTTTTTTGAGACCTTTAATTTTTTTGAAAAATCAAAAAATGGTGATCCGGGGAGCTCGAAGTTTTTAGGTTTTGATGCTTATGGCGAGGCTATAAAAATTAAAACTCTTTTAGATTTGCAATCTGCGTTTTTTGAAAACATAAGCCAGTTGTGAGCACAATCATTTAAAAGTTTTTCAGGGATTTTATAAATTGTTATTGAAACAAAGAAGTCCGGCATTTTGGGATGCCGGACTTCTTTGTTTCAATATATCAGAAAGAAAAATCCTGACATCTTTCGGACTTAATCAATTTGAATATGGCTCCATCTTTTCGTCAACAGGTAAATCAAGAGTAAAGCCCCGCCCACCTGTGGCTGGCAAGTTAATAATTGGCCTGGTTGGGTTTAAGGCCTCTTTTATGCGCAAATGTAAATCGGTAAAATGAGCGCTTGTAATGGCATCGCCCCCTTTTGGCAAATGGGAATCTATGAGTTTTAGTTCCGCACGTACCATAGGTCTTATATCAGAAAAAGCCATATTAATCGGCGTCAAACCATAATTGGCGGCTACCGTTACCGGCAAGCCTGGTATCCCGCTGAAATCATCATTCAGCAACCGCCTTAAATTCTCAATATAACTGCGTTGCAGGTTACGTTTAAACACATCGGGTGCGGGCGTATTAAAAATGCCGCTGCGCAGGTCTGATAATAGCTCAGCTACAGTATAAGCATTAACGTTATTTTTGGCTTCATTATCATACATACGAGCCAGTCGCGGTGGAAAAAGCACATTGCTTAAAGCATTAACCTGCATCCCTTTTATCCGCCCTACCGCTACACCATTATCAAACTTGCTTAACTCCTGGCTATCTATTAACCACAAAGGTGTCGTAAACAATTGCTTGTTAAGAAACAAAACTGCATCACGCTGCTTGTCTTTTCTTACAAAATCATATACCGGTCCATTTTGATCGTAGGTTTTAAAATTTTCGTTCATGCCGCCAATATTTGTAGTTACATGGCCCATATAGCGGTAATATTGATTAAAAACCTCGTAATATATTTCCTCCAGGTCGCCAAAATCCTCCCCTTTCTGGAAGGTCCATTTTTCAATATTTGGTAAAATGCGTTTCAAATTGGCAATACCATAAGTACCTGCTTTCATGGCGTTATCACCAAGGTCTTCACTTTGTAAACGGGGGTCAATGGTTGTTCCCTGGCGTCCATAATAATAAAGCGGGTTACCTGCTTTCTCTTTTACCCATTCGTCCAGGGTTTCTTTTTCCTGTTTTGATGTTTTCTTACCGGGAAACCAGGAGTAACCCCATTTGATAGCCCATTTATCATATTCGCCAATCCGGGGGTAAAAATGCGTTACACCATCACCCGGCTGAGCTATGTAATTAAAACGTGCATAATCCATAATTGATGGCGCAGTACCATGTTTATCAGTAAAGGTTTTTGACCTTAAAGAGTCAACCGGGTAAGCATAGCTTGATCCAAAGTTATGCGGCAGGCCCAGGGTATGGCCAATCTCATGCGACGAAACAAAACGGATCAGCTCACCCATTTGCTCATCTGTAAATTTGGCTTTGCGTGCTTCGGGGTTTGCTGCTGCAGTTTGAACAAAATACCAGTTGCGCAATAATTCCATCACATTATGATACCATCCAACATGGCTCTCAAGGATCTCGCCGGTACGCGGATCAGATACGTGGGGACCATAAGCATTCTCCACATCCGAAGCAAAATATCTAACCACACTATAACGGGCGTCTTCGGTACTAAATTCCGGGTCCTCTTTTGCAGTCGGGGCTTCTTTACCAATGATCGCATTTTTAAAGCCCGCCGCTTCGAAAGCTTTTTGCCAGTCGTTAATACCTGCAATGAGATAGGGCACCCACTTTTTAGGGGTGGCGGGATCAATATAATAAATGATTGGTTTTTTCGGCTCAACCAATTCACCGCGGGCATAAGCTGCTTCATCTTTAGGTTCCAGTTTCCAGCGGTGTATGTACGATGTTACCAATGCCTTTTGGGCATTAGTTCCGTAATCAGTCTGTCTCTGGCCAAAAAAGCCAACCCTATCGTCGCTCAAACGCGCTTTCATAGGCGTTTTTGGCAGCAACAACATGGACGTATTCAATTCGAATGATATGGCACCGTTGGTATTATCCGTAGGCGATTCGGTAGATCGGTATGTTTTTAAAGCCCTTACTTCCATATTGATAGGGAACGTTTTTATCGTATCGATATACGACCTCCCATTGTCTAAAGCGGAAACCTTATATGCTTTTTTTAACTCATCGGAGATGCCGATGGCGGCTATGTCGCCATTATAAAAATCAGTTACGTCAATCACGACGCCGGTGGTGTCTTTATTATAGGCCTTAACCTCAAATGCAGCAAGTACAGCGTCCAGGTTTGAGTTTTTAACGGATTGGAACATATCGCTGGTACTGTCTGCCCTTATTGAGTAGCTTGGCACCCGGATAAAAACCTGTTTATCATGGCGCTCCCATTTCCACACCTGGTCGTTTTGCTCTTCGCCGCCATACTGCTGGCCACCAACTTTTATTCCCGCCGGTGTTTTAACCAATCGTGTGATAACTTCCATCTCGCGTCCGAGCACAGAGTCAGGTATCTCGTAATAATATTTACCCTCTACTTTATAAGTATTAAAAAGACCTTTTTCAACTTTCGTTTTGGCTGGGATCAGGTCGCTGAATTTTTTGATCCCTTCCTTTTTAGCCGGCCCAACTGTGGCTGTGGCAGTTGAACCGGATGCGTTGGAAGTGGTTTTAACAGTAACCGTTTGTGCCTCTTTTTTGGTTGCACATGAATTTGCTATAACAGCAAGTAATATTGTCGTTATAAATAGATAAGGGCTTCTTTTTGATGATCGGGACATATCAATTATTAATTAATCAGGTTAAGACGTAAACTTATGTAAATTACGTCCTATTTAAAAATCGCAATACTTTTGTTACAATAAAAACAGTTCGGTTAAAATTTATACCTCACGAAAGCCTCCATGGCTTCATACTCGGCCATGCCGAGTTTGTCGTAGGCTTTGGCGGTTTCCCTTGTGCGGTCTTCCGCACGCACCCAAAACTCCCTGGCATCATCTCCCGGGAATACCGGCCTGTCCTTTTGCGACTGGTGTTTGAAAATAGCATTCCGTTTCCTGATCACTTCCTGCGGCGAAAGCGGTACGGCCATTTCTATCTCCCAGGTCTCAAACTCGTGCCAGGCGCCCCGGTACATCCATAGCCAACAGTCTTTTACCCAATCTTCGGTTTTTTCCAGCCGTTTTAAAGCTTTTAAAACGATATTGAAGCAGACCAAATGGGTGCCATGCGGGTCGGCAAAGTCACCTGCGGCAAATACCTGCTGTGGTTTTACCTGTTGCAGCAATTCCATGGTAAGTAATATATCTTCCTCTCCGACAGAATTCTTTTTGAACTTCCCGGTTTCATAAAACGGGAGGGCCATAAAATGGATGTGGTCGTCTTCCAAACCTGCATACCTTGCGCCTGAAATGGCCTCGGTCTTTCGGATAAAACCTTTTACATCCCTGATCTCTTTCGTATCTACCTGGTTGGGTTTCTTTGTCGGGATGAAATTACGCATGTCTTCATAAACGCTTTTCAGCTTTGTAGTGTCTTCGCCTACGCTTTCGTTAAAGTCTATCGCAAATTCTACAAACCGCAGCACGTCATCATCCCAGACAGCCGTGTTGCCGGAGGTTTGATACGCTACA
>JBIOHE010000379.1:0-4095 GCA_044448725.1 Sphingobacteriales bacterium
ATCCCTTAATTTCAGTAAAATTAATATGAAGGTTCTTAGAAAATAAAGGTAATCTAATTCTTGTGTTTGCAAGTCTCGTTTGTTCGATCCGTGAAGGTACTTGTTCCTCAAATCTTTACCGTTAGTGAATTCCTTTTTATTTAGGTAGAAGTTAATATAACGTATCTCATCAGTAGTGAATAATTGAGTAGATGTTGTTAAAACGCCGTCGTTAATGAGTCTGTCAATTTCCGCGCGAAATTCTGATCCAAAATGCCAATAGCTGATGGTTCCATTTTTACGCAGTTCACCTGCAATAATAACTTTTATAGGGTCGACCATTTCAACGAGACCATTTTCTTGTATAACAAGGTCGCCAGCTTCAATGGCTTGTTCCAATGTGGAAATTTGGTAATCTTCGAAATCAGTTCGCCTAACAGGACCTTTTTCAAACCTATGAAAAAGAGGTTTTGGATGACGTGGATCTTTGCGGCCTGCTAATAAGCTGTTTTCGTCAAAAAAGTGGTATTGAATCGTTCTAATGCTTTCATTTGTCGAGAAGATGTATTTTTTATCAAGTAAGCTGTGTAACTCGCTATAAAATACGGGGGTGGAGTCAATTTGCAATAGTTCATGATCAATGTTTCCGTCGGTCACGAAATTTTCATATTGTTTAAGCAAGTATTCCACTTCTGGAGCCAGTAAACGAATTTTATCCGAAGGGCTGAGGCTTGCATCGGGCATCGAAAAAGTAAGGCCATTTATTTTGAAATTGACTTGGAATAAATCTTCAATAACGTTTGCGAGCAAGTCCTCAATTGATCGCCCTTTTTCGACCAAATAATGATTGAAAATACCAAGTTGTGCGAGCGACAACATGCTTTTTTTTGCAAATACAAAACCTGTGTGATATTCATTTTTTGATTGCATGAATACTGTTTCCAAAACATCCATTTCGGTGTTTTTATTCACCAAGCTGATCAGCCCTTGTTTATCTGTGTAAAGGAATATTTCACTGAAAACGCTGAATAATTTAACGTCCGTTGTCAGTAAGTCAAAAAACAACCCTCCGTAAATGAGTCTCGTACAATCATCTTTATTCTCATAAATTACTGGTTCGATTTGATCCTTATCCAATGTTGCTACGACTGACATTTTCATCGTATTTTCCTCTGAGAATATTTCATTTTTAATGTTATCGGAAATTTGCTTGGCTTTAAGTAATATTTTCGGCGGAAGCTTCAGGTTTTTGGAGTTCCTGACCAATTCCACGTAATTCAAATTTGGTTCAGGG
This sequence comes from Sphingobacteriales bacterium, assembly GCA_044448725.1. GTDB lineage: Bacteria > Bacteroidota > Bacteroidia > Sphingobacteriales > Sphingobacteriaceae > Mucilaginibacter. The sequence goes on from JBIOHE010000379.1 coordinate 1,274, forward strand.
GATTCCAAGTAAGCAAGAATAATGGCGTGTTTGTCGGCATCAGTTAAGTTTTTTGGAAAGATGTATTTGCTCGGTTCAATTTGTTTTTCTTCGTAGTGCGAAAGTAAGAGTTCGGCGCTTTCATCACAGGTCAAAAGGAACGCCCTGAGTTCTGAGTTATAATGCTGAACGAGTTGTTTAAGTGACAAAACGTACCGAATGTGAAGGGGATGTGCTTTTAACGCTTTACTAAAAAGACTTGCGTCAAGTTTTTTGTAAAGCTCGAAATATTGCAACAGCTCCCAAAAGTTTTCCCGGTTATCAAATTCAAGCTGAGCAAGCTCTTCGAAAAGTTGTCCGGGAATGATATTTGAAATATAGACCCTGATTTGCGCGAGCGCCGTTTTAACTTTCTGCGCGTAAGCGGCTTTTTGTTCCGGCGTCCATTTGTCTAAAAATAAGTCGTTTTCAAAGTACTGATGAATGTGATGGAATTCTAATAGGGAATTGAGGTCCATCTTGGAAAAATCATATTCCTGCTCCAACCGTGTTTCAGCTTTTTCAAGCATAGTCCAGCAGGTCATATCGTGTTTGGAAAAAAAAGTAACCCGGGTTAATCTGCTCATATTGGTTTTTTAAATCAGTGCTAATTTACCGGAAAAAAGACGGCAACTCCGCTGTTCGTAGACTTTGTCTACGAATTGGCTATGCGAGGAGTCTCAGACTCCATACATACTGTATCCGATTTAATATACTTCGGACAGCGGGGAGGTTAAACAAAGACAGGCAGGTGCTTTTGTTTTTTAATCTTTATCACTTCAAGAGCGGCATATTGTTATCAAATAATTAATAACTTTCGGGCATGCACAATCATTTACTAAATATCATAACTCAAAAAGTACAGTTAACGGAGCAGGATATTGGTTTGTGTAAAATGTATTTTGAGCCCGTGCAGTTTCCGAAAAACAGGATTGTTGAAGAGGCGGGTGCAGTCCCCCAATATTTATACTTTGTGGTAAAAGGCTTTATGCGCCTGTTTCACTACAATGAAAATGGCGATGAGGTAACCACCCATATCAATTGCCCTCCGGGTTTTTTAACTTCTTATGCTCATTTTATTGATCAAACCAAAGCAGATGAAAATGTAGAATGTATCACCGAATGCGGCTTGCTCAGGATCACCAAAAGCAATTTAGATTTATTAACCCGGCAAAGTGCCGCGTTTAAAGATTTCAGCATTGGCGTGTTTCAACAGTCTATCGCTTATAATGAGAACCGTTCAAAAGAACTGGCAACGCTAAGCGCCGAAAACCGGTATAAAAAACTGATCGAAAACTATCCGGGTATTATCCACCATGTCCCGGTTCAGTACATCGCATCCTTTTTGGGTATGAAGCCGGAAAGCCTGAGCCGCATACGCAGGCGGATGAATTCCTAACATTTGTCAAGTGGTTTAGGTTAAACAGCCTGCAACTTTGTGCCATTAATTATTAAAGAATAAGCAAATGGCAAATCAGCAATTATCACTCGTTAATGGTGCAAACGGGCACCTTGGCAATAACTTAGTCAGGCTACTGATCAGTAAAGGCATCCCGGTACGTGCCGCGGTAAGGAATATCAGCAACAAAGAACCCTTTGCGGGTTTGGATTGCGAAGTAGTTCAATCAGATATTACCGATAAGCAATCATTAATAAAAGCATTGCAAGATGTTGAAACCTTTTATGCGGTAGGGGCTGCGTTTAAGCTTTGGGCTAAAGATCCTGAAAAAGAGATCTATGATGTAAATATACAGGGTACCCGGAACATGATTGAAGCAGCCGCTGAGGCCGGGGTTAAAAGAATTGTATATGTGAGTTCGATTGCTGCGTTAAATTATTCCGTTATCCCGGCTAAGGAAAGCTACGGCTATAACCCCGACCGGAGGGATATGTATTACAACTCAAAAAATGATGGTGAAAAACTGGCTTTTGAGCTGGCGAAGGTGCATAACATTGAGCTGGTAGCTGTGTTGCCGTCGGCAATGATAGGGAGCGAGGCTTTCGCGCCATTAAACGTATCGTACAATATCCTGAAGCTGATCCTGCAAAAGAAGATCCCGGTTGAAACTAATATCGCGCTTAACTGGGTTGATGTGAAAGATGTTGCCGAGGGCTGTTATTTAGCAGCAACGAAAGGTATCAGCGGGGAGCGGTATATACTGGCAAATGAAAAATGTACATCAATTAAGGATACTACTAAAATTGCACAACAGCTTTTTCCCGGTTTGAAGATCAAATTACCGGTTGCCGTACCCAAACCTGTTTTATTTGTTATTGCATGGTTAATGGAGCTGGGTAGTAAAATAAGCGGCAAGGCTCCGTTACTAAGCCCTAAAGATATTGCCATGTTCTCGGGCCTGCAACAGGACTTCGACCTGACGAAATCAAGAAACGATTTGGGCTTCAATCCTAAAAAAACAAAACTGGCTGTACAGGAAGCGATGCAATATTTGATGTCACATCAATTCGGTCCGCACAAGGTCTGACGCAGACGATTTTGTGCAGAAGCGTGGAAACTTGCGGCAGCGATGACCAGCGATGATGGCATGCGCGCAGCATTGGGCGACCACAAGGGATCGCCCCTACGGGTATTTGTCTCGAAGCCCTCGTAATATTGAAAATTCATAAAAAAAGTCGGGTATAACTGCAAATATGTAATATGATCCACTAAATCATTGTCATTATAAGTCCCAACCAGGGGCAAGCCTGGAAAAAACAGTAATGACGGATGAAGGTGTAAAAGCCGGAAATGTTTGTTAAAAGCTTAATCTTGCAAAAAAACAAGGCAAGCTATAACCCGTATA
>JBIOHE010000380.1:0-4085 GCA_044448725.1 Sphingobacteriales bacterium
TCTGCAAATAATTATGACGCGATTGTCATTGGTTCAGGGATTTCCGGCGGATGGGCTGCGAAAGAACTTACGCAAAAGGGGCTGAAAACTATCATGCTGGAGCGGGGCCGAAACATTGAACACATTAAGGATTACGTGAATGCTACTAAAGATCCCTGGGAATTTCCTCACAGGGGCGGGCGTACACAGCAAATGATCAAAGATTATCCGGTGCTGAAACGCGATTACGCCCTAAACGAAACAAACCTTGATTATTGGGCAAGCGATAAGGATAGCCCTTATACCGAGGTCAAACGATTCGATTGGTTCAGGGGATACCATGTTGGCGGTCGTTCATTAATGTGGGGCAGGCAGTCGTACCGCTGGGCCGATATTAATTTTGAGGAGAACCTGAAAGACGGCATTGGCGTTGACTGGCCGATCCGCTATAAGGATCTGGAACCCTGGTATGGTTATGTAGAGAAATTCGCTGGGATCTCCGGCAACAGGGACGGGCTGTCTATCCTTCCCGACGGTGAATTTATGCCCGCCATGGATATGAATTGCGTGGAGAAGGATGTTGCGGCCCGTTTTAAAGAACATTATAAAGAAACCCGTGCATTTATCATTGGCCGTACAGCCAATATAACGGTTCCGCACTATGATCGTTCCGAATGTCATTATCGCGATAAATGCTGGTTGGGCTGTCCGTTTGGGGCCTATTTCAGCACGCAATCATCTACTTTGCCGGCTGCCATGGCAACCAAAAACTTAACGGTTCGCCCATGGTCCATAGTAACGAAAATTCTTTACGATAAGGATACAAAAAAGGCAAAAGGGGTAGAGGTACTCGATGCTGAAACCAACCAGACTTATGAATACTTTGCGAAGGTTATTTTCCTGAATGCTTCTACCATCAACAGCTCCTGGGTTTTAATGAATTCGGCAACTGATATCTGGCCCGAAGGATTAGGCAGCAGCAGCGGCGAATTGGGACATAACCTGATGGACCACCATTTGGGTGTAGGCGCTGGTGGTTTAGTTGAAGGTTTCAACGATAAATATTATTTCGGACGCAGGGCAAATGGTGTTTATGTACCCCGTTTTCGTAATCTTAACGGCGAAAAACGCGATTATATCCGCGGTTTTGGTTACCAGGGGGGCGGTGGCCGCGAAGGCTGGAGCAGGGACATTGCCGAAATGAACATAGGCAGCGCCTTTAAAGATGCTTTAACTGAACCTGGAGCCTGGTCAATTGGCCTGGGCGGTTTCGGCGAAACATTGCCCTATCACGACAACAAGGTTACCATTGATAAAACCAAAAAAGACAAATGGGGATTACCGGTAGTTGCCATTGACGCCATTGTAAGGGACAACGAGAAAAAGATGCGCATTGATATGGCCAGCGATGCTAAAGAAATGCTGGAAGCTTGCGGCGTTAAAAATGTACATACATTTACCAGCGAAGGCGTTTTAGGCAGGGGTATTCATGAAATGGGTACGGCACGTATGGGCCGCGATCCAAAAACTTCGGTTTTAAATGAATGGAACCAGGTTTGGGATGCGAAAAATGTGTTTGTAACCGATGGTTCTTGTATGACATCGGCAGCATGCCAGAATCCGTCACTCACTTATATGGCGCTGACTGCCCGTGCTGCAAATCACGCGGTGGAAGAGCTGAAAAAAGGGAATGTATAAAAAGTTTGCTTTTTGCAGTTGGCAGTTTGCAAAATAACGTCTCACTGCTAATTGGCGGTGGAGATTAGGAGTGGCTAATAAATAATATCTAACCAGTTTTGAAATTTTAATCCAATGGCTGAAGAAAAATCTGATAAAGCAACCAATCCCGGCAGACGGGAGTTTATTAAAAGCAGCGCAATTGCGGCTGCCGGTTTCATGATCGTTCCGCGCTTTGTGCTGGGCGGCAAAGGTTATACAGCGCCAAGCGATCGTTTAACGATAGCAAGCGTAGGGGTAGGCGGCAAAGGCGAAAGCGATATTTTTAATTTTGATAAAAGCGGAAAAGCCAACATTGCCTTTTTATGCGACGTTGACGATGCAAGGGCTGCAACATCAGTTAAAAGGTTCCCCAAGGCCAAATATTATAAAGACTGGCGCGAATTATTTGATAAAGAATCGAAAAATTTTGATGCCGTTTCAGTTTCAACCCCCGATCATACCCATGCAATCGTTGCATACCATGCCATGCAGCTTGGCAAGCACGTTTACGTACAAAAACCCTTAACCCATGATATTGCAGAGGCGCGTTTATTAACTGAAGCTGCCAAAAAATATAAAGTAGTAACGCAAATGGGTAACCAGGGGGCCTCCAATGATGGAACCCGCCAATTGGCAGAATGGTACGATGCCGATATTATCGGCGATGTGCATACCGTTTATTGCTGGACAGACCGGCCCGTATGGCCACAGGGAATTCAATGGCCCACCAAAAAGGCAGATATACCTGCAACACTGGATTGGGACCTTTGGCTTGGCACTGCACCGAAAAAAGATTTTGTGGATAACCTGGTGCCGTTTAACTGGCGTGGCTGGTGGGATTATGGTACAGGCGCACTTGGCGATATGGGCTGCCACCTGATGGAGGCGCCGTTCCGCGTGTTGGGTTTAAAATATGCTAAAGATGTACAGGCAAGTGTAGGTTCAGTTTATGTGGGCGAGTTTACCAGGGGGAATTTCCCGGACAGTTGTCCGCCGTCGAGTCATATTACCCTTACTTTCCCCAAAACTGAAAAAACTAAAGGCGACATTACCATTCATTGGATGGATGGCGGTATCCAACCTGAAAGGCCTGAGGAATTAGGTCCGAACGAACGTTTTGGTGATGACGGTAACGGAACTTTGTTTATAGGTACAAAAGGTAAAATGATTGCCAGTACTTATTCATCAAACCCCTTGTTGCTGCCAACATCGCGCACCAAAGAGGTTTCTGTTCCTAAAACTATCGCCCGTGTTCCTCATGGAGCAGACGGGCATTACGGACAGTGGGTTGAAGGTTGTTTAGCAGGATACGGTAATACACAGCTGAGCTCTTCATTTGATGTAGCTGGTCCGTTAACCGAAGCTTTACTAATGGCAAACCTCGCTGTAAGGGGACATGATCTGAAAGGCGGGCATATTAAAATGCTTTGGGATAATGATAATATGAAAATAACCAATTTTGATGCAGTTAACCAATACGTTAAACGTACTTACAGGGAAGGCTGGACAATATAATGTTGAATTATTGAATTATTGATTTAATGAATAGGTAAGAATTATTGAATTTTAAACCGATATTCATTTTTTTAAATCAGTTATTCAATTATACCAATTCGATAAATCAATAATTCATCAAACCACTAAATCACTAATTCACTAATTCACTAATTCAAAACTAAATAATTATGAATAGAAGGGACGCAATAGGAAGGGTAGCCATGATAATGGGAGGTGCGGTAATAGGCGCCGATTTTTTCCTTTCGGGATGTAAACCCAATGGCGCATCAAATGTAGCCGACTTGTTCACGCAGGACAATCTTGCTTTTTTAAACGAAGTGGCTGATACAATTTTGCCTACAACTACCGGCTCGCCCGGTGCTAAAGCCGCAAATGTTGGCCAGTTTATTGCCGTTATGGTAAGAGATTGCTATACACCTGCGGATCAGCAAACCTTTGTCGCCGGCATCGCGAAGCTGAATGACGCTGCCAATAAAAAATCAGGCGGTAAATTTGTAAGCTTAACCGCGCAGCAAAAAACTGATTTGCTGACCGGCCTTGACAAAGAGCAAAAGGATTTCACCACCAAACGCGATAAAGACATGGCAGCAGATAAAGAAAAACATAAGGGAGATCCGGCATACGTGTCACCGGAATTGCCGAAACACTATTTCAGGATGATAAAGGAGCTTACTTTGCTGGGCTACTTCACTTCGGAGATCGGGGCAACCAAAGCCTTGCGTTATATTGCAGTACCCGGCCATTACGATGGCAATGTGCCCTACAAAAAAGGTGATAAAGCTTGGGCAACCTAAATAAATTGGTGAATTATTGAGTAAGTACGAATTATTGAATTATTGATTTATTGAATTGTTTTTTTTCGATATTCA
>JBIOHE010000381.1:0-4052 GCA_044448725.1 Sphingobacteriales bacterium
CCTGGAAAATTCAATCTCTTCCTTTACGCTGAATATTGTTTTTAAAAAAGATTGTTTTAAGTATTTTAAACATAATTATTATTACCACAAAGACGGATATGTTTGGACAGGCGCGGAGTATACTGAAGAAAACTGGCCATTGGGCTATGCCGTTTTCTGCAGCGCCAGCTCCAAATCTGAAGAATATGCTGACGGCTTATCCATTCTCGCCTATATGAGATATGAAGAAGTAGAAGCATGGAAAGACACATTTAATACCGCATCAAACGAAAATGACCGGGGAGAAACCTATAACCATTTCAAAAAAAGAAAGGCTGAAATTTTGCTTGACGCCGTCGAAAGGAAGTTTCCGGGCTTAAGAGACGTTATAAAATCGTATTATGTAGCTACTCCCCTTTCGTACCGGGATTACATCGGAAATGAAGATGGCTCACTTTACGGCATTGTAAAAGATTATAAACACCCGCTAAAAACCTTCATTTCGCCGCGCACCAAATTGCCTAATTTATTTTTAACAGGGCAAAACCTTAACTTACATGGCATATTGGGCGCATCAATGAGTGGCATAGTTACCTGCTGCGCGCTTCTGGGTAATGACAGCGTTATAACTAAAATAAGAAATGCCTGAAAAAAATGCATTGGTGAAAAAGCTGCTAAAGGGTATTATTTATACCTTTTCGGGCTTTGTTGCATTGCTTTTAATTGTTGCCGTTTACCTGTTTTGCGTAGCGATTGATTATCCGCCAAAGCCAAAGGATACAAGCAGCCGGAGTTTGCAGCGTAACGAGCCGTCTCCGGGATTTTATACTATTAAGAACAATTGGTTCCGCAAAAGCAAAAGCGGTTTGTACGAACTTTATGTGGAAGGGGAACCGTATGAACGGGGCGTGGTTAATGGCAAGCTTACAAAGGAACTGGTAGTACGGCAGGAGGATTATTTTACCGCACAGATTGCAAAACTGGTGCCATCTGCATTTTACCGGTCATTTCTTAAATATTTTGTTGCCTGGTTTAACCGAGATTTATCCAAAAACATTACTGAAGAAGATAAAGAAGAGATTTACGGCATTTCCCAATCCGCATCTGATAAATACCGGTACATAGGTTCAAACTACCAGCGCATACTTAACTACCATGCCGCGCACGATATAGGCCACGCTTTACAGGGTATGGCTTTGGTGGGTTGTACTTCATTCGGCACCTGGGATGCACGGTCGGGGGATAGTACAATGATCATTGGCCGAAATTTTGATTTTTATGTGAGCGATGACTTCGCCCGTGATAAGATTGTTGCTTTTTTTAATCCCGCCCAGGGTTATAAGTTCATGACTGTTACCTGGGGAGGCTTTATTGGCGCCGTATCGGGCATGAATAACCAGGGACTAAGCGTTACCATTAACGCGGCTAAAAGCGATGTGCCAACGGCCTCGGCAACACCTGTGTCATTAGTCGCCCGTGAAATTTTACAGTATGCAAAAAACATAAAGGAAGCCATTCAAATCGCCAAAAAGCGAAAAATGTTTGTCTCCGAGTCCTTCCTGATCGCCTCGGCTAATGATAAAAAAGCAGTTGTTGTTGAAAAAACGCCCGATACCATTGATGTATATGACCCAAACACCAACTTCATAGTATGCGCCAATCATTACCAGGGTAAGGGGCTGATCGACTCAAAAGGTAATCTCGACCAACTTGCTAACAGCTCTTCGCTTTACAGGTATAAACGTTTAATGGAACTTTTGGGTAAAAACGGTAAAAATACCGTTCAAAAAACGGTGGATGTGTTAAGGAATAGTAAGGGGCTCAATAATGCAGATATAGGTCTCGGTAACGAGAAAGCGCTTAACCAGTTCATTTCGCACCATGCTGTTGTTTTTGAACCGCAGAAACTTAGGGTTTGGGTATCAACATCGCCATGGCAGTTGGGCGAATTTGTTTGTTATGACCTGAATAAGGTTTTCGCCCTCAAGGGTATGAAAACAGACCGGGAGGTCAATGAAAACAATCTTACCATCGCCGCTGACACCTTTTTAAAAACCCAATCGTACAAAAATCTGGTAGCTTACCGCAACCTGGCACAAAGGGTGCATGACGATGAAAGGGTTGATCCCGATAGTTTGATTATTACCAATCCTCAATATTACAATGCTTACGTACTTGCCGGCGATTACGTGCTAAAGCAAAAGGAGTATAAAAAGGCGCTTCATTTTTACCGGATGGCCTTAACAAAAGTGATCGCCACAAAGCAGGAAGAATCGCAGATAAAGAAAAAAATTACTGATTGCGTTAAAATAATTAAATAAATATGGGCACTAATTCCTGGGACAACATTCTTCAACGCTTTCACTTGCCTTTTACCAACCCGGTACTCATTTTTACACTCATACTTTTCATCATCCTGCTGGCTCCGGTACTGATGAAAAAAATCAAAATACCCGGTGTAGCTGCCTTTATTATAGCCGGGATACTCATTGGGGCACACGGATTAAACCTGCTCACGAAAAACCCGGCTGTCGAGCTTTTTTCAACCATTGGCCTGCTGTATATTATGTTTATTGCAGGTATTGAACTTGATTTAGCCGCATTTAAAAAACGAATGCATAAAAGCTTTGTATTCGGTCTTTTAACATTTGCTATCCCTGTATTAATCGGCTTCCCGGTTTGTTTCTGGCTGCTTGGTTATCCACTGCTGACTTCATTGCTAACGGCCAGTATGTTTGCCACGCATACCCTTGTGGCATACCCAATCGTCAGCAAATACAAGGTTTCAAAAAACGAGGCGGTGGCTATTACCGTTGGCGGCACCATATTAACCGATACCGCCGTGCTGATTATATTGGCTGTAATTATCGGCGCAAAAAAAGGCGGACTCACCCCGGCATTCTGGCTGCAGTTAGGTATTTCGCTTACCATATTTACATTGATTGTATTTTTACTGATCCCACGTATAACCAAATGGTTTTTTTCCAGATCCGAAAGCGATAAAACCTCACATTACGTTTTTATAATGACCTGTTTATTTTCATCGGCGTTTTTAGCCCAGCTGGCAGGTCTTGAACCAATAATCGGGGCATTTATAGCAGGGCTTGCCCTTAATCCGCTGGTCCCCCGCCCTTCTGCACTGGCGCACAATATTGAATTTGTAGGGAGCGCCATTTTTATCCCGTTCTTCCTCATCAGCGTGGGCATGGTGGTCGATCTGCACGCCTTTTTCAAGGGAACCGAGGCCATCATCGTCGCGATAACCTTAACCCTGGTAGCCTTAGCGGGAAAATGGCTGTCGGCTTTTTCCATTCAAAAAATATTCAGTTATTCAAACAATCAGCGGAAGCTGATATTTGGATTAAGCAGTTCACATGCGGCTGCCACATTGGCCATTATTTTAATTGGCTACAAGGAAAAAATTCTGGATGCAAACATCCTGAACGGCACAATCATACTGATCCTGGTCACTTGTATGGTGGCTTCATTTGTTACCGAGCGCGCCGCCAGAGCAATTGCGGCGGACCCAAAGAATGCTGAAAGGTGAAAGGTGAAAGCTGGATGATTGATCTATTTTTGGTATAATAAAAAAACATAAACAGATGATTGCTGGTATTGGTATTGATATTATTGAAGTGGAGCGGGTTTCAGAAAAGATCAGTAAGGAAAACGGTTTCAGGGAACTGGTGTTTTCTGAAAATGAGATCAGCTATTGCGAGAGCAAAACCAACAAGTTTGAGTACTATGCCGCCCGCTTTGCAGCAAAGGAAGCTTTTTTTAAAGCCATCGGGACCGGCTGGCTTAACGGTACTGCATTTAACGAAATTGAGATCATCCATGATGAATTTGGCAAACCCGGAATAAGCTTTCTGGGCGCAACCAAAACCACCATCGACGCGTTGGGGATCACTAACATACTGGTTTATTTAACCCATATCAAAACGGCAGCATCTGCAGTGGTAATTATAGAAAAGTAAGTTGTTTGAACAGGAATTAATCGCTTGCGGTAGCGGCACTACCGGAAGTTAAAATCCGGCTTTTCTCAGGAGTAAAAAAAAATAAGATAATAATAG
>JBIOHE010000382.1:0-4012 GCA_044448725.1 Sphingobacteriales bacterium
ATTGTATATTTCTTCAAACCATTGCGCAAACTTCCCCTTCAGCTGGTTGCCGCTGGCATCGTAATCACGGTAATTTTTTACCTTGTCAATAAAAAACAGCGACAATACTTTTATGCCCTTGTTTTTATAAGCCCTTTCCTTTTTAAAATGCTCTTCCACAGTTTTGCGGATCATAAACTTCATTACTTCGTCGTTCATGCCCCCCTGGGATTCGCCAATGTACAGCATTAAGCCATTGGTAAGGGTAATACAGCCGCTGCCTGCATCAATTTCATCTATAATAAATCCGTCTTTATAAATTTCCCTTTGATTGCTTTGTTTGTACAGGTCATCGCCCGAATTAACCGAAACTGATTTTTTTACAACCCCGTTTGCGGTATTATAATCTATTTTAAGTTTCGCGGTGATCTTACTTTTACCAGGGTTTATGCCCTCCAATTGTATAAAGGCTTCATTCATGGCGTTTTCACTCATTACCGAATCCACTTCAATTTGCTTCACCAAACCCAGGTCATAAGCCTTTACCGGGTTAAGCGAATACATTAAATTGTAAAGATTGGTATGTGTGGCCGAATAGCGGAGCGTACAAAGCGGGTTTAAATTTTCTATTGCCTTTTTACGGATAGCCGTTTCCATATTTTGCGGTTCGTCCACAATTACGATGGGGTTACAGCTTTGTATAAATTCAATTGGTTTTTTCCCGGTTAGCTTATCGTTTGGTTTGTTGATGATATTTTCATCTTTGGCAAAGGCATCAATATTGATGACCAGCACCTGGATGGCGTTGCTTGATGCGAAACCCCGCAGTCCGCTTACTTTTTTGCTATCGTAAACATCGAAGTTGATGGCCGTCCTGTCATATAATGATTGAAAATGGTCATGTGTTATTTGCAGGTTTTTCAATACGCCTTCGCGGATAGCGACAGACGGCACAACGATAACAAATTTTTTGAACCCATATAATTTATTCAGCTGGTAAATGGTGCGCAGATAAACATAAGTTTTACCGGTGCCTGTTTCCATCTCGACCGAAAAATGCATCCCCTGGTATTTGGGGTTGGCATTTTTTATTTCATTCCGTTGCTGAATAGCTCTGATGTTTTCCCAAACCTGATCTTCATTTAAAGACAGGTTATTGCCAAAGCCGTTTTCGGATAACAACGCTCCGGCAGCCGTAATTGAAAATTCAAAATCCCCGGTGCTTAAAGGCTGGCCTTCAAAAATATCGGTAATGGCTTTTATGGCATCCCATTGGTAATCCTGGTTACTGTCGAAATGGAGCTTCATTTACAAATTGAAAGAATTTTTTTAGTCAGTGTTTTAAATTCCTCATAGCTTTTTTGTACAGCGTAAACATGGGCTCCTATAGCACCATCTGCAGGTTTAAGTAAAAATAAAGGCTTATGTGCTTCCATCGACATGGGCGCTAAACTTCTGTAATGTTTTAAAAGCGCGATGCAATTACTATCATCTTCTACAGAAGTAACGGAAATAGGATTTTTCAAAACAAATTCCGAAAACACAGCGGGTATGCGATTAGCCCACCGTAAATAAGATTTTACAGGACGGCTTTCTTTTGCTGTATATTGAGATATAATATACCCAACTGGTTCTGATATTTTATCTGGAATAATAAAGGATGGGGTCAAAGGACGAAATTCCTTTCTTTGATTCCATTGGCGCTTCCATAATTCAAGTGTTAAGCCTAAGTTCTTAATGCCCTGTAATGAAAACAAATCTGAAGCGACAGGCATTATAATATAATCCGAGCTTATCGTTACAGCACGGTTGATGGCTCCAAGATTGGGGCCAACATCTACCAAAACAATTTCGGCCTTGAACCGCTTAGCTGCATCGCTAATTATTGTATTAAATATACTGGTTAACCTAAAAGAGTATGGGTCGTTAGCTAAACATTTTAGCCAGGCGTCGCTTAGCTTATCTTCAAATGTTGAAAGACTTAAATTACCTATGATTAAACCAAGGAAGCTGTTTATTTTTTCGATATGAATAGGCTTATAAGGGTCTCCATCTACCACAGGATTTATAGAATCCAAAATGGTAACAGGCAAATTGTTTTCATAAATGTCTTCTAATCTTTCATTATCGAGAAACATAGAAGTAAGGTTCGACTGCGGGTCCAAGTCAACCGCTATACTTTTGATACCCATTTCTGAGAGCATCCATGCAATGTGGTAAACAGTAGTGGTTTTACCAACACCGCCTTTATTGTTAAAAAATACTATAGTCCTCATGTTACCAGCGAGTATTTATCTTAATTGTAACTTTAAACTTGGTTACTAACGAAATATCAAACTCAGGTTCGCCATTCCCGCTTTTAACCAATTCGTTAATAGCCCTCTTTATTCCATAATTAAACCTGTTAACATAGCCCAACTTTTTCATAGCTTCGGCAATCACTACATTCCTGTAATCGCTGGCATTGGGGAAATTGCCTGCATTTACATCGCCATATAACCCACCGGGGTTAACAATCTCTATCCTGTCACGAAATTCGTAAATATAAATGGGTGAATTCGACTCGTAATTTCTATGCATCACTGCATTCATAATCAGTTCACGCAAAGACCAATAAGGATAATTTTTTATAGTGTCCTCCTGGAATGTGGTGCCCTTTACTGGTCTTTCTTTCAAGACATTGTTTTTTATAAATTCATCAAGGGTCCTTAATTCAGTTACGTATGCCCCTGAAAATTGCTTTTCATATTCAACATCGGTAACCACTTCGGAGCCTTCAAATTTTATATACTGAATGTAGGCGCCCGGCAGGTAAAACAAGGGGTTGACGCCAAATATCAGAATGCCGGCATTAGTCGGACAATTTTCCCGCAAATCAAAAAAACGGAGCGAAGCCAATTGTTCTGCGGCGCTCCGCCCGTTTTGTTTCAGTGTTTCTTCATCAATAGCCAGTGGAAGATAGGTCAGCAAAAAATATTCCATGCTTAAATCTTCTATTTTTGATCCGAACGCAGGTGCCAGATCAAATGTTTTTGCGTAAGAGGCGCGCCGCTCAATTAAAATCCGTTCTTCATCCACACTGGCCTTTGCTTTACGCGGCCCAATCCTTATCCAGCAACGTCCGTCGTACCGTACAGGGGGGTATAATGACGGTTTTACTTCAATAACAACAACTTCGCCTTCGGGGAAAGTAAATACAGGGCTTAGGGTTAATGAAGGCTGCGGCAATACATTGCCGTTTGTTTTTACCGCCCCTATTTTTTGCAGATCATCATCAGTCCATTTTAAACCTGCTATTTTACCGTCATCATTTACACCCAGCAAAATATAACCGGGCGATTTGTGATTAGGAAAATCGTTTGCCAGCGCACATACTGCCGGGCCGAGTTTATCTTCACGCACCGAAATGGTGCGCTCAATTAAATTCGACTCCATATCGGCCAGTAATTCAATCAGTTTTTCCCTGGTTACCATCGTTTTTATATCGTTTTAAAATCAATCCCCGCATCGCGCATTTGCAATACGGTATTTGTTTTCAGTTGGTCGTTACCTTCAAAAAGGCTATCCAATGTAATAACTTTTTGCGGTTTGGCGGCAATAATTTCATCAATTACGGGCTGGCTTATTTCTGCAAGGGCAATAATCAGCTCGCCGTTGCTGATGGCGTAGTACTTGTTTTTGGCTTCCACCTTATCCGTTAAAAGGTAGCCGGCTTTTATCATCAGCTCAAATAAAATATTTTGTTCCTTGCTGCCTTCGTTTACCGGTTCGGTAAAGGCATCCAGTTGCTGCAAAAGATTATCTTCGGTTATTTCGTTGCCGCGCCATATTTTAAAATTGGATGGTGATAATTTGAATACTTTAAAGCCTAAATCAGTATTGGCAGTATCAAATAGGCCGGGTTTATTTTCTTTGTCTTTTTTAATTTTTTGGATTACGCGTCTGATGCGCTCTTTTGAGATATCGGCAATGTTTTTATAGCCCGCTTTAGAAGCTGGGCTGCCATCTTCAACAATCTCTGGTAGCTGTACCA
>JBIOHE010000383.1:0-4006 GCA_044448725.1 Sphingobacteriales bacterium
CCAATTATTTTACCTATAAATTTAATATAAACAAAGTCAGCAATCAGTTATTGCTGGGATATGATTTTATAAGCAGTGCGGTTAATTTAAACCAGCAATATTATGAACTGCCCGGTCAGTTTGGAGCAGGGAGCGGCATTGTGGGAACTTTCAGTTTAAAGAACCCTCAATATACCACGGGAACAGTAAAGGCCTACCAGCTGTCTGATTTTGAAAATGACGGAAGCGGTGTGGATGGTACCGTGTTTCGCACCCAGGGCGTATATCTACAAAACCAGATAAGTTACAACAAGTGGAAAATGCTGTTCAGCCTGAGGGAAGAATTTTACAAAAGGGATTATAGTACAGGCAGTATTAAGCTGAATACGCTGCTTCCGCGGTTCGGGATTGTTTACGCACTCGAAACTAATATAAATGCCTACATAACTTACAACAACGGCTTCGATCCGTATGAAGCGTCAGCGAGCGTGCAGGTTTTTAATGCGCCATTTAAACCGGTAACCAGCCAGTTACTGGAAACCGGTGTTAAAGGGAATTTTTTTTCAAACAAACTGGCTGCTTCTGTTGCAATATACCAGCTGACACTTCAAAACGTGGCGGTTAATGCCAATGATATTTCTAACCCTAATTTATTTGTACAGCAAGGGGAAGACAGGTCGGGGGGGATTGAAGCAGAAGCCACCGGGAATATCCTCGCTAACCTGAGCGTCACACTTTCTTATGCTTATTGCGATGCAAGGGTTATTAAAAGTAAAATTCCATCGCAAACAGGGGCGCAGGTTGAAAACTCGCCGCGTAATTCAGGCAATAGCTGGATAAATTACACATTCAATAAAGGTTATATTAAAGGGTTCGGCGTTTCAGCAGGTTATTCATTTGCCGGGGCCCGTAATACGCTTGATCCCAATATCGTTTTGCCGGGTTATTTCATTATCAAAGCCGGGATACATTATAAATATAATCATTTTACTGTTGCAGCCAACGTAAATAACATCACCAACCAAACCTATTGGACAGGCGCTTACAACAATGTATATAAATGGCCCGGCGAGCCCCGCAATTATATGGTCAACTTGGGTTACGCTTTCTAAAACTAATTTTACTGATAAGCAGGGTCAAGTTAAAAGTCTTTAGTCGAAAGTCTTTAGTCGAAAGTCGGAAGTCACAAGTCGTATTTTGTATGTCACTTTACTTACTTCCGACTTTCGACTAAAGACTTTCGACTAAAGACTTTCGACTTGAGACTAAGCGTGCCACCACAGTAGTACAATACAAACCTCTCCCGCATTTTATTTGGCCCGATTCGGGGCGTTTATTCCGCTTTTTCTGCAACTCACTCCTTTTTTATTGCAGCGCCTTTCTTTACAGCGTAGCATTGTGTCAATAAGCGTCTTTTAAACTTTAATAAATAGAATTCATGAAAAAAATAATACTATCCTGCCTGCTGTCAATTTTCGCACTATTGGCATCGGCGCAAAACGGCAGCTTTACCCAAACAGTAAGGGGCACAGTTATCGACGATCAGTCGGGCAATGTTTTACGAACGGTGACGGTTACCCTTGACAATGTTAAACCTGCGATATCGGGTATAACAGATTCTTTGGGCAATTTCAAACTGCAAAATGTACCTATTGGCAGGCAAACAATAATTGTAAGCCTTGTTGGCTATAAAGAGGCTGTTATGCAAAATATTGAAGTTACATCCTCAAAAGAAGTGATAGTAGAAATACGGATGACAGAGAACATAAAGGTATTGAATGAAGTTGTGGTGAAAGGCGGAAAACAAAAAGACAAGGCCATTAATGAACTGGCTGTGGTAAGCGCCCGGCAATTAAGTATTGATGAAGCGGTAAGGTATTCGGGCACAAGGAATGACCCGAGCCGTATGGCGCAAAATTTTGCCGGGGTGAGCGGCAATAATGACGCCCGGAATGATATTGTGATCAGGGGTAACTCCCCGACCGGTGTTTTGTGGCGGATGGACGGTATTGACATTCCCAGCCCCAACCATTTCAGCACGCTCGGGGCAACAGGCGGCCCGGTTACCATCCTGAATACCAATACGCTTAAAAACTCCGATTTTATCACCAGCGCCTTTCCTGCCCAGTATGGTAATGCCGTTGCAGGGGTATTTGATTTGCGTATGCGGAACGGAAATAACGAAAAAAACGAGTACCTCGCACAAATGGGCTTCAACGGTTTTGAGTTTGGTGCCGAAGGCCCGCTGAATAAAGATACAAAATCATCGTTCCTGATTGACTACCGCTATTCAATGGTGGCAGCTATTGAGGCTTTGGGGTTAAATGTCGGCACAGGTAACGCTACGCCTTATTACCAGGATGTAAATTTTAAACTGCATATCGTTACCAAAAAATCGGGCACATTTGACTGGTTTGGTTTAGGAGGGGAAAGCCATATTACTTTACCTCCCGATTCAACCAATAATTTATATGTTTCCAACAACGGCTTTTTAAGCAACCAAAAATTCAGTTCGTTAACAGGTGTTACCGGTGTTACAAATACCTATTTTTTTAATCCCAATACTTCCGGAAAAATATCCTTCGCAATATCAGGTTTTCAATCAAAATTTAATCAACAGATTATCCGGCCCAATTTACCTGATAAAACGGAGAATGATATTAATACCAGGCAGTCGCAGGTTTCTGCAGGATATACCTTCAATAAAAAATTCAGCCCCAAAAATCAATTAACAACAGGCCTGGTGTCCGAAATCTATTTGCTTAACCTCCGGCAGGATTATATACCCGACGGCGATACTGTTTTAAAAACCCTGATCAATACAAAAAACTCAGCCGCCTTATTCAAGGGGTTTGTTAATTTAAACCATCGTTTTACGGATGCATTGTCATCCAACTTTGGTTTATATTCGCAATGGTTTAGTTTAAATGGTTCGTGGAGTGTTGAACCTCGCTGGAATTTAAACTACCAGTTTAAAGAAAACCAATCGTTTTCTTTTGGCGCAGGGCTGCACAGCCAGTTGCAGCCGCTTGAGGTATATTTTTATCAAACACAAAATACCGCCGGGCAAACCCAGCTTACCAATAAGAATCTTGATTTTGTAAAAAGCATACATACTGTTGCCGGTTACGATATTAATTTCACCAGCCACCTCAGGCTAAAAACCGAACTGTACGGACAATACATTTACAACGCGGCAGTTGAAACCAGCCCTTCTTCATTTAGTATGCTTAATTCAGGGGCTACGTTTGGTTTCCCTGATAAATCGTATTTATTGAATAATGGTAAAGGTTACAATTACGGACTGGAAGTTACATTAGAAAAGTTTTTGAACCAGGGATTTTATTATTTATTTACGGGTTCGGTATTTCAGTCAAAATACATGGGGAGCGACAATATTTGGCGCAGTACCGCCTTCAACAGCAATTATGTGGCCAATTTATTAACGGGCAAAGAATTTAAACTGAATAAAAAATCATCGTTTGCCATCGATACAAAACTGGCTGTAGCAGGCGGTCAGCGCTATACACCGTTTGACGTTTCCGCATCGCGTGCGGCAGGATATGTTGTATATAAAAGCAATGAAGCATATAGTTTGCAAAACAGCGCTTATGCACGCTGGGACCTGAAATTTTCTTATATCCACAATGGTAAAAAGATGACGGAAAAGTGGTTTGTTGACCTGCAAAATATTACCAACAGACAAAATCTGTATGTAAGAACATTGAACCCTATGACAGGCCATGTTGGCGAAATAAACCAGATTGGCTTTTTCCCTAACTTTAATTACGTAGTAACCTTTTAAAGCCCGCATTAAAAACAGATACAGAAACCGGAATTATGGCATCAAAAAAAATACTGATTGTAAACGGGCACCCTAATCCCGACAGTTTTAACTTTGCAATTGCAGCCGCCTACAAAAATGGCCTCATTGCTTCGGGCGCCGAATGGAAAGAAATAATAATCAACGACTTAAAATTCGAACATTCTCTTAAATTTGGGCACCAAAAGAGGGTTGAGCTGGAAC
>JBIOHE010000384.1:0-4004 GCA_044448725.1 Sphingobacteriales bacterium
CCTCTGCACAGTGGTGGCGTATAGATCTTAAATTTAAAAAAACGCAGGAACGGCCCCCGGTTATTGAACGACCTGTTGATCATTCCTTCGCCCGTATGCCGGCCCTAAAGATAAGCCATCCCCAAATTACCCCGGTTCGGTTTGACAGGACAGAGTACAGTTACCTGGCCGCCGAAGACATTGTAATGAAGGCAGCGCAGCACAATATGAGGTTCAGGGTATATGCCGACGCCAGTTACAATTTTAGTGAGCTTGCGCGCTTGTACATCAAACAAAACAGGCTTTCAGAAGCAAAATGGTATTTATTACAAAGCAATATCATTTCGCGCCAGCAAAATGACGACAAGCATACCATCGCAAATTTGATGGACCTCGCCTTTATTAAAACCAATATAGGCGATTACACACTGGCGCAGGAGGACCTTAACGAGGCCCGCGACCTTGCCGGCGCCAAAGGCCTCAATGAATTTTTAACTGAAATAGAAAAAAGGCTGCTTGATTTAAAGCAAACAAGGCTTATCCCTGCAAAACTTATAACACGTTATGCAGAAACTCCGGAAAAAAACAGCAAAGCCGAATAATAAATTGGCATCTGATGGAGTTTTAACATAATTGATTGTAACATTATAGTAAAATGAATAATGTTTTGTAAAACAAACAAAACATTATTGTATAATTGTTATTCTAAAAAAGAGACGGCGATTGGCTGTCTCTTTTTATTTACATTAGCAAATTATTTGGCAGAAGTATTGATGTTTCATTTGACCCCCGATTTAAAGACTGTAAAGGATATGTTTAAGAAATTGTATTTAGCGCTGGTGCTTGGCGCTGCATTGGCTTGTCATGCTGCACCGGCAAAACCAATTAAGGTTATTGGCTCAAATGATATTCAGCCCGATGAACAGCAAAGCATTGTTTGTAAAACCGTTGCTGAGCTTATCTCAAATTATAACTACAAAAAGGTGGCATTAAATGATTCCCTTTCAGTTGTAATTTATAACCGTTATTTAAAACTGCTCGACGAAAGCCATAATTATTTATTGGCCCCGGATGTAGCGGATTTTGATAAGTACAAAACTGTACTGGATGATGATGTTAAAAGCGGCAACCTGAATGATGTGTTTTATATATTCAATGTTTATCAGAAAAGGTATATCGAACACATAAATTATTCTATCGCCCAGCTGGATAAAGATTTTAACTTCAGCAACAATGAAACATTCACTTATGACCGTACAAACCTGCCATGGGTGGCATCGCAGAGCCAGATGGATAGTTTATGGTCGTTGCGCGTTAAATACGACCTGCTTAATTTAAAACTCGCCAACAGCGACCTGGCCAAGGATAAAGAAACATTGAAAAAAAGGTATCAAAACCTGTTGTCGCAGGCCAATAAGCTAAATAACCAGGATGTTTTCCAGGTATTTATGGAGGCTTTTACCGAAGCCATAGACCCCCATACCAATTATTTTAACCCGGCAAATGCTGCTAATTTTAATATCGACATGTCGCGGCAATTGGAAGGCATAGGTGCTCAGCTCCTCGCCGAGAATGAGTATATAACAATTAAAAGTATTATCCCTGGCGGCCCGGCTGATAAGAGTCACCAGATTGGTGTTGACGACCGAATTGTTGGTGTTGCCCAGGGTACAGACGGCGAGTTCCAGAATATTGTGGGATGGCGTATTGAAAATGCCATCGCATTGATCCGGGGTAAAAAAGGTACAACTGTAAGATTGGAGATATTATCAAAAGGAGCCGGCGCTGCAGGTAAACCAAAAGTGGTTGAAATGGTCCGCGAGAAGATCATATTAAAAGACCAGTCGGCCAAAAAAGAGATCCGCACCTATAATAACAACGGCAAAACCGTTAAAATAGGGGTCATTTCTGTTCCTGCTTTCTATATCGACTTTAATGACTATAAAACAGGCAACCCCAATTATAAAAGCACTACCCATGATGTTAAACTCATTTTGGACTCGCTGAAACAGGAAGGTGTAGATGGTGTGGTAATGGACCTGAGGGAAAACGGGGGCGGCTCATTAATGGAAGCTATTGACCTTACCGGTTTGTTTATTAAAACCGGCCCGGTAGTGCAGGTAAGAAATGCAAATGACCAGATTGAAGTTGATAAAGATGAAGATCCTGCTATAACCTATACCGGCCCGCTTGCCGTTTTGGTTGACCGCTTTAGCGCTTCGGCTACCGAAATATTTTCGGGTGCGATACAGGACTATGGACGGGGCATCATCCTGGGTACACAAACTTACGGAAAAGGCTCAGTTCAGAACGCTATCGACCTTGATAAGGTAATACCCGCCTCATTGCGCGAGCGTATTGCATCGTTAGTAAAAAAGGACAACAAACCGGTATCAACCGGCAGCCAGAGTACTTTTGGTCAGCTAAATTTAACTATTGCCAAGTTTTACCGTATCACCGGTAACTCCACACAGCATAAAGGGGTTACCCCGGATATCCAGTTCCCTTCGGTAATACCACTGGATAAATATGGCGAAGATACCGAACCATCGGCCATGC
Organism: Sphingobacteriales bacterium; assembly: GCA_044448725.1. Classification (GTDB taxonomy): domain Bacteria; phylum Bacteroidota; class Bacteroidia; order Sphingobacteriales; family Sphingobacteriaceae; genus Mucilaginibacter. The sequence goes on from JBIOHE010000384.1 coordinate 2,539, forward strand.
CTTTTGACATTATCGCCAAAACCACCTATAATAAAGCAGGTGATTTTACGCAGGTAATACCACAGCTTCGGAAACTGCATGACCAGCGTATGGCTAACAGCGCCAGTTATAAATATTTGCAGGACGACATTGCTGATTATAAAAAGCATGATGCCGAAAAGAGCATAACTTTAAATGAGCAGCAGTTAAAAAAACAGCGTGACGCCGACGAAAAGAAATCATTTGATAATGATAATTTACGCCGGGTAGCTATGGGCCTGCCACCGTTGAAGAAGGGACAATCAAAACCGAGGACTGAAGACCTCGACTTTTTAAAGCGTGAAGCCGGACAGATTCTGACCGACTACATCAGCCTTGATAATAAGCTGACCGGTACCGCCGTGGGGACGCCGGTTAATTAATATTTTTATACTCTTAAACAACAAATCCCGGCTAAACCGGGATTTGTTGTTTAAGACCAATTATATTTATACCATGAAAATCCTCCACATCCTCAACGGCGACTCCACCGTACAAGGGTTTGAACAAACCGGCCTTGAAGGCGATATACTGGTTTGGCGCGAAGTGCTTTCAGAAGGGCCGCTGGAAGAAAATATCTCATCCGGTAGTTTCTGGAAAAACAGGAAAGCATGGATCTGCAATGCTTTTAATGAAAAGCCGGATGGTTACCAGCAAAACGTAATTGACCAACTGGACAAACTGAGCGAACCTTATGACGAGATAAACCTCTGGTTTGAATTTGACCTGCATTGCCAGGTTAATTTGCTCGGGCTAATGAATTTACTAAAACAAAAGACTGATCTTTCAGCTCCTGTTATTTATCTCATCTGCCCGGCCAGTTTCCCGGATAAGGATGACTTCCGTGGCATGGGTGAATTAAACGGGGATGAACTGACCTGGTTATTTGACAATATTCGCCTTCGGCTTAGTGAAATTGATTTTATCATCGCTGCAGAAGTATGGAAAATATATGTGGGCCATAATGCTGAAAAGTTGAAAGACTATTTAAACAAAACAAGTTTTTGGGGCAGCCTGCATTTATTAAAACAGGCCCTTGAGGCGGAATTAACCCGGCTGCTTGTAAATAAAAACGGCCTGAACTATATCGAACAAAAACTGCTCGACATTTATAAAACCGGTATAAAAACCCAATCAGGGATCTATCAGCGGTTTTGGGAAACTGAAAAAATATACGGTATGGGCGACCTGGAAGTTGGTATTTATCTTCAGCGCTTAAAAGAAAAAGGATTGATCAGTTTATAGGGAGCATGGCTAAAACAATTAACGCAAAATTACTTCCCCCAGGTGTCGCTACCGCAAGCGTCCCCGCTTGTGGTACGCATGCATGTAGCCAAAATGCAGGCAGGAGTTAAGACAATTGCCGGGTTAATATATAAAAATAAAGCAACAGGATAATTGCAAGGCGGACACCGAATGGCGTTTACTTAGCATGCGGACCACAAGCG
>JBIOHE010000385.1:0-3978 GCA_044448725.1 Sphingobacteriales bacterium
CTTTTTAACTGGCTCATCGTAAATACTGACATCCAAAGAGCCAGCAAGGTCAGGTCTACCAATGGGTTACTCGTACATATCTTCGGTAAAATTGCTGCTGCTTTTATTTACCTTGTCTTTTAACCCTTGATTCGCATTATACATAAACTTTTATAAGCGCAGTGTAAAAGGTTGATTAAGTTGTGTTAGATTGTAGAGGTTGTAAGGGTTGTAGTAAGTTGTAAGGGTTGTAAGAATTGTAACGGTTGTAAGGGTTGTAAGGGTTTTCCAAATTCAACCATTCAACCAACAACCTTTTTACCATTTTATGTTAATAAAAACGCAATTTTTTATTAATTTTAGCCCAAAATTGTAAATAATGGAAGAGTTTTAACTTCTATTTGACAATATAGAGGTTAATATGGACAGAATTGAGGCGGTTTCAGCTCAACTTGATTATAATAATAGCAACAAAAGCTTGTTTATTGTAAAAATAGGCGGGAATGTTATTGATAATTCCGAAAACCTGCACCGTTTTTTGAAAGATTTCACAGCGCTGAAGGGGCATAAAATATTAGTCCACGGCGGCGGAAAGGTTGCCACACAGCTTTCTGAAACACTGGGTATTGAAGCTAAATTAGTGGATGGCCGCCGGATCACCGGCATTGAAACCCTGCGCGTTGTAACCATGGTGTATGCCGGGCTTATCAACAAAAACATAGTGGCGCAGTTGCAGCGTTTGGGCACTAACGCCATCGGCCTTACGGGGGCCGACGGCGATTTTATCCGCACCAAAAAGCGCCCGGTAAAAACGATTGACTATGGCTACGTGGGTGATATTGACGAAAATTCTATCAATCCCAACAACATCAGCAGTTTAATGGAAGCAGGGTTTACCCCTGTTTTTTGCGCGCTGACACACGATGGCGAAGGGCAGTTGCTGAATACCAATGCCGATACTATTGCATCAGCCCTGGCGGTTGCCCTGGCTAAATTATACGACACCACGCTCATTTATTGTTTTGAGAAAAAAGGCGTGCTGAAAGATATTAATGACGAAAGCTCACTGGTAAATGAAATAGATCCGCAGGAGTATGAAGAATTAAAAGCACAGCAGGTCATCCACAGCGGGATGATCCCCAAAATGGATAATGCTTTTTCTGCCATATCCTGCGGTGTTAAGGCAGTAATCATCGGCCATTCTGATGACCTGGGCAATTTGAAAAATAATAAACCATTTGGAACACGTTTAACTAAAAACAAATGAATTCACAACAGCATATTGCCATATTAGGCAGTGGTAATATTGGTTTGTCTTTGGCAAAAGGCCTGGTTAAGGCCGGGATCTGCAAACCTCAGCAAATTACGCTTACGCGCAGAAATGTTTCTGCCTTGTCGGCTTTAGCCGAAGCGGGGTATTTAGCAACCGATAATAACCTTAAAGCGGTGCGGAAGGCAGATTTTATAGTACTCGCGGTGTTGCCGCAGCAGCTGAATAAACTGCTGGAGGAAATAAAGCCATCTATAAAATCCGAAAAGCAACTGCTCATATCTGTAGTTTCGGGGGTAACCTGTGAGGATATCCGCAAGCAGTTGGATTTAAACGTACAGGTGATCAGGGCCATGCCCAATACGGCCATCGCCATCGGCCAGTCAATGACCTGTATTGCGACGGATACCGGCACCACAAAAAACGTCAATTATGTAAAGGCGCTGTTTGAAACTGTCGGTGTTACCATACAGATCAATGAAGAGTTAATGACATCGGCTACAGCACTTTGCGCCTGCGGTATCGCCTTCTTTTTGCGTTCCATTCGTGCCGCCTCGCAGGGTGGCACCGAAATTGGTTTCCATGCACATGACGCCCTGAAAATGGCCGCACAAACCGCCAAAGGCGCAGCTGACCTGTTATTGCAGCTTGGCTCGCACCCCGAACAGGAAATTGATAAAGTAACCTCGCCAAGCGGTTGTACCATAGCCGGCCTGAACGAGATGGAGCATCACGGTTTTAGCTCGGCGTTAATAAAAGGAATAAAGTTATCTGCTGCAAAAGCAGGGGATCTGTATAAAAACGATTAATGAATTGGTGAGAGGTGAGTAGTGAATGGTGAGTAGCGTTTTTTTTAATAACCACTCACTTCTCACCACTCACCGCTCACTACTCACCACTCACAAAACATGTTAACAGTAGAAAAAATCGGCGGCACATCTATGTCCGCGTTAAGTGATGTGATAAAAAACATCATTCTTTTTGAGCGCAGCGGGAAACAGTTATATAACCGCATTTTTGTAGTATCGGCATTTTCAGGGGTTACCAATCTCCTGCTCGAAAATAAAAAGACCGGCGAGCCCGGGGTTTATCATCGCCTGGCAAATTATGAAGACTTTAATAAGCCCATCAACAGCCTTATCATAAAGCTGAAACAGATCAATAAAAGTTATGAAAGCCTCGGGCTAAATATTGCCGAAGCAGATTATTTTATTGAAAAAAGAATAAATGAAGCCCGGGCATACCTGGAGAACCTTGCCAATATACTGGCATCGGGTTATGTAAGTAAAGAGGGAATCCTGCAGGCCGCGCGTGAGATATTAGCGTCTATCGGCGAAAGCCATTCTGCATTTAACTTTACCAATATTCTTCAAAATATGGGCATCAATACCACGCTTGTTGATCTGAGCGGTTTTGATGACCCGCGTTCCCTGACCATTGACCAGCGCATAAAAAAGGACCTGCAAAACATTGATTTTGAAAATACCATCTGTATTGTAACCGGCTATGCCAAAGGTACTGAAGGCATTATGCGCGAGTTTGACCGGGGCTATTCGGAAGTTACTTTCAGCAAGATAGCAGTGGAAGTTAAACCGAATGAGGCAATTATCCATAAGGAATACCATTTGTGTACTGCCGACCCGGTTTTGGTTGGCGTGGATAACTGTTACCCGGTTGGCAATACCAATTATGATGTAGCCGACCAGCTGGCTGACGTGGGTATGGAAGCCATTCACCCGAAAGCCTCAAAGCCTTTGGAAATCAACAATATAAACCTGCGTATAAAAAACACTTTTGACCCTGAGCATCCCGGCACCCTGATTACCAGGGAGTACATCTGCGAAACCAAAAGGGTTGAAGTAATTACCGGCACCGATAAGGTGGTGATGATTGATATTTACGACCCTTCGATGGTTGGCAATGTGGGCAGTGATTTCCAGATCATGCAGCTGTTTTATAAATTTAAAATAAGTTACACTTTTAAAGCAACCAGCGCCAACAGCATCTCCATCTTAATTTGGGAAAAGGATTTTAATAAAAAACTGATCCACGAGCTTGAGGATAATTACGAAAAGGTAACCGTCGAAAAAATGGCTATGGTTTGCCTTTTAGGCACCAATATGGATCAGCCGGGCCTGCTGGCAAAATCAGCCAATGCTTTTGCCGAAAACGGCATCAACATAAAAAGCGCCGGCTTTGCATTACGCAAAGTAAACCTGCAATTTTTAGTAGCAAGAGAAGATTTCGACCAGGCTATTATTGCTTTGAATAAAGCGATGGGGTGAGGAAGGTGAAAGTGTGAAAGGTGAAAGTGTGAAAGGTGAAAGAGTTAAACCATTATTACGTTTAAAAATACATTACCAAACTTCCGATAATAAGTCATAACTCGTTAATATTTAATGGATTTTCTATTTCATCTGCTTCTATATTCATCCGTTTACATAGTTCCCCTGTAGAAAACAGAAATATTTTTGCATGCTCTATTCTTTTGGCATCAACCAAATACTGAATAACGCAAAAGCAAAAATACGTTTCAATCGGGAGAGAAATTGAGATGTGAGACAACAATACATTATCGACCACTTTCTTCACATTTATACCTAACAGTTTGGCCAGCAAATATTTTCTGCGGATAACTGACACATATTCTCTCTCAAGACCGGTTATTTTGCTGATCCTCTTTGTCGACAGTTTTGTATCTCCAGATAGAAGCACCAGCGCCTGATATC
>JBIOHE010000386.1:0-3970 GCA_044448725.1 Sphingobacteriales bacterium
CAATTTAACAGCGATGTGTCGCCGTTGCTCCTTTCGATGAAGATGCCAGCCCGTTCTTATGTTAATAAAATAGTAAAGACCGGCACTTCCGATTTTTGGTTTTTGTTTTCCGACTCAGGTATATACAGGTATAATGCTGTAACCAGGCAAACAAAACACTATGATCACAACATTCGTTCAAGTCCGTCTTTATACTCCCATACCATTGCAGATATAGCACCAGATTCCAAAGGAAATATATGGATAGCTTATAGTGACCGTACAATTGAAATGCTCGATGCCAAAGCAAATAAAATCAGCCATCACAGTAGTATTCTTACCAGGGAGGGCTATAACGATAATTTATCTTTTTCCTTAACCATCGACAAGGATAATGATTTATGGCTTTACACCCGCTATTCTGTGTCGGGTATATATTATTACAAACCGTCAACCGGGGCGTTCCGGCGTGTTGATGAGGGGGCAACAGGGGTAAAATTAAACACAGAGATTGTTAATAACATTGTACAGGCGGACGATGGCCTTATATGGATAGCGACTGACCACGGCGGCATCAATATACTGGACAAAAAGGATTTTAAAATTACCTACCTGCAAAACCGTGACGATGACCCAACATCATTAGCGGAAAATAGTGTATCGCTTTATAAAGACAACTTAGGCATTATGTGGGCCGGTACCTTCAAAATGGGGCTGAGCTATTATCATAAAAATATTATCAAATTCCCGCGTTACAGGCATTTTGCCTCAGATCCCGGCAGTTTAAGTTATAACGATGTCGATGCATTTGTCGAGGATAAATTGGGGAACCTGTGGATTGGCACCAACGGCGGCGGCTTGCTATATTTTAACCGTAAAACAGGCAAGTTTACACAATATAAGCATGATCCGGGACGGAAAAATAGCCTGGGCGGCGATATTATTGTAAGCCTTTGTATGGATCATGATCAAAAATTATGGATAGGCACCTATTTGGGCGGACTGGATTGTTTTGATGGCAAAGTTTTTACGAATTACAGGCATAATGATCAAATAGCAACAAGTATTGCCGATGACAGGATATGGAGCATCTTCGAAGATTCCTCGCACCGTTTGTGGATAGGGACATTTGAGGGCGGCCTTGAAATTTTCGACCGCTCGAAAAAAGTATTCTATCATCCCTTTAGCCATGCCGACATCCGGTCTTCGTTGATATCTTCGATTTTTGAAGACCGCCAGGGCAATATATGGACGGGCGGATATATTGGTGTAGATGTAATATTGAAAGGAGGAAAACGCATCGTCCATTATAGCCGAAATGCAAACGGTGTAAACAGTTTAATCTATAACACGGTTAAAAGTATCAACGAGGATAGTCGCGGCCTCATTTGGATCGCGACATCCGGCGGTTTGAGTATTCTGGACCCTAAAACAAACACATTTACCTCGTTGACAAAAGAAAACGGTTTACCAGGTAATTATATATTGAATACGCTGGAGGATACCAGGGGCACCATTTGGGTGAGTACCTCAAACGGGTTGTGCCGTGTCACGCTTAAGCCTGGCAACGGTACCTATCGTTTTCAGTGTGAAAACTTTGACGAAACTGATGGCCTGCAAGGCAGGGAGTTTAATGAACATGCGGCTGCCAAAACCAGCAAAGGCGAACTGATATTTGGAGGCGGCGCAGGTTTTAATATTTTCGATCCGACAAGTTTAGGGGGCACTACAGATAAACCACGGTTAATATTTACCGATTTTCAGTTGTTCAATAAAAGTATATCAGCAAACGAAGCTATTAATGGGCACATTTTACTTTCGAAAAGTATAACGGTAACACCTGCTATAGTACTTAATCACAGCGAAAGTGTCTTCTCCATAGAATTTGCCGCCCTTGATTTTTTTAATCCGGGTAAAGAAAAATATCAGTATATGCTGGAGGGGTTTGACGAAGGCTGGGTAAACGCCGACAATAGAACAAGGAAAGCCACTTATACAAACCTGGACGGAGGGGATTATATATTTAAGGTGCGTGCATCTAATTCGGAGGGTATTTGGAACCCCGGCTATATTTCAATAAAAATAAAAGTGCTTCCCCCATTTTGGAAATCGACTATGGCTTACATTGTTTATTTGGCACTCTTAATAGGTGTACTCTTTATTATCCGCCAGCGGGGAATAGAAAAAATAAAGCGACAATTTGTTATTGAACAAGAAAAACGTGAAGCAAGCTTATTAATTGAACAAGAACGGCGTGAAGCACAACTGTTAATTGAACAGGAAAGGCAGGAGGTTAAACGAATACGTGACCTCGACGAGCTAAAAATTAAATTTTTGACCAATGTGAGCCACGAGTTCCGGACACCTTTGTCCTTGATTATGGGGCCGGTTGAAAAAATGTTAAAAATTTCGCATGATATTGAACATAGGGCTCAATTAGGTATTATCGGCAAAAACGCGCGGCGGCTTTTGAACCTGGTAAACCAACTGCTCGATTTTCGGAAAATGGAGGTGCAGGAGTTGAAATTACACTGTACACCCGGCGACATCATCAAGTTTGTAAAAGAGAGCACCCTGTCTTTTCAGGATATTGCCGATGAAAAGAATATTGTTTTAGCCTTCGATACAGATATTGAAACGTTAATAACCAGCTTTGATCATGACAAAATAGAAAGGATTTTATTCAACCTGCTGTCCAATGCATTTAAATTTACCCATGGCGGGGGCAACGTGAGTGTTTTACTCAGCAAAATTCAAACGCAATCAACAGAAAAATACGAAACAATAGAAATAAAAATTATTGATACAGGTATTGGCATCGATAAAGATAAACAGGATAAAATATTTGAGCGTTTCTTTCAGTCGGATCTGCCGAAATCATTAATTAACCAGGGTAGTGGTATCGGGCTGGCAATAACACGCGAATTTGTAAAGATGCACAACGGCGACATCACCGTAGAAAGCGAGCCTGGTTATGGAAGTTGTTTCATCGTTAGACTACCATTGCCGGTAAATCATAGTTTATTGACATCCACGAACCTCCCGGATGAAATTGAAAATGAATGGACAGATGTCAGGAAAATAGAAGTGGAAAAGGTTTTGACGAAACCTCAATATCTCGATAAAAAGCCCGTAGTATTGTTAGTAGAGGATAATGAAGACTTTCGTTTTTATTTGAAAGACAACCTTAAAAATATATTTTTCATTATCGAAGCTACAAACGGTAAGGAAGGATGGCAAAAGGCTTTGTCGCAGCACCCTGATATTATAGTAAGTGATATAAGTATGCCGGAGATGGATGGTATTGACCTTTGTAAAAAAATAAAGAATGATGATCGCACCCTGCATATGCCAATTATTTTGTTAACCGCGAGAACTGGTGAGGAAGAACAATTAAAGGGTCTGGAAATTGGAGCCAACGATTACATGACCAAGCCATTCAACTTCGAGATACTACTTTCAAGGATTAGAAATTTATTGACCCTTCAAGACACATTTAAACAAACGTATAAAAAACAGATGAATGTGCAGCTACTGGAAGAAACAATAGAGTCTGAAGACGAAAAGCTTTTCAGAAATATAGTTGAATTTATCGAGCAGAACATTTCAAATGATAATCTTTCTGTTGAAGAATTAAGTCGTCATGTGAACATGAGCAGAGGAACACTTTATAAAAAGCTGTTAACGCTTACAGGTAAATCGCCGGTTGAATTTATCCGCTCGATAAGGCTAAAAAAAGCAGTTTATTTGCTCGAGAATAGTCAGAAGAGCATAAGCCAGATATCCTACGAAGTTGGCTTTAATGAGCCCAGATATTTTACAAAAGTGTTCAAGAACGAATATAATATCCTTCCGTCTGACTACGTCACTAACATTCGCCAAAACAAAATTTCGAACAAATCTGAAAATAAATAGTAGATCGGGAGTGTAATTTAAACTGTGTCAGTTTTTAATTTTATTATATTTATAGGGTCAGGTAAAACGGAGATCG
>JBIOHE010000387.1:0-3924 GCA_044448725.1 Sphingobacteriales bacterium
CGAAATCTGATTTTAAAATGAAGTCTGGGTTGATTTTGAATAATTTAATATGTTTTTTAACATATTTTAACAAAGGGGATGAATCAGGCGGGATTGAGGGATTGTTTTTAACGAAGGATTGTAAGAAGGCTGGCCCTGGCGGTGTTGCATTTTATGCCGTTTAAACAACAGCGTTAAATACTATAGCTTTGAATCCCGTTGATCTTTTTTTGAATAGTTTGCTTATCTGTATTTGTCCTGGCAAGGGAAATAGCCGTTTGAAAATTTTCCAACGCTTTTGCGTTATCGATCCCGGTGTAAAGTTCACCAAGCAGGGTATAGTAAAAGTGGTTATCCTCCAGTTTTAATTTCTCCGCCTGAAAAATTGCCGCTTGCTTCCCCTGAACTTTCGAGAGCGCATAAGTGCGGTTGAGCGCCGCTACCGGGGAATATTCCAGTTGTAAAAGCAGATTGTAATAGTGTAATATATTCTCCCACTTTTCTTTGGTGTCGGCTTTCATGGTGTTCATGTAAGCAATGGCAGCTTCGAGGTGATATTTTGATATTTCATTTTCCTGCGACGCATGGTGAAGAAAATAGGCGCCTTTAGCGATCAGTTCACAATTCCAAAGGCTTTCGTCCTGGTCATGGTATAAAATAATTTCACCGTTTTGGGTTTTCCTCGCTTCAAATCTTGAAGAGTGAAAACACATCAGCGCAATTAAGGCATTTACCTTTGGCTGATTTGTTTGTTCATTTTCAATGAGCAAGTAGGTTAGGCGCATAGCTTCAAGGCAAAGATCCTCGCGCAGTAGAACGTCCCGGCTTTCGGAATAATAGCCTTCGCTGAAAAGTAAATACAATGTCGTCAGTACCGTATCCAGGCGTTTCCCGATCTCCGTTTCGCCCGGAAATTCTATTTTTATTTTTTCAGACCGTAATTTTTCCTTTGCCCTGAAAAGCCGCTTATTAATGGTTTCTTTATTGCTTAATAAAGCGTTTGCGATTTCGTCGATACCAAAACCACAGAGAACACGCAAGGCCAGGCCTATTTGTGCTTCGGCAGAAATGGCCGGGTGGCAAATCGCAAATAACATTTGCAATTGGCTGTCCGTAATGTTTTTGTCGGACAGGTCAATTTCAATTTCTTCAATTCCGGCTGAGTTATTTACTATTTGCGCCGAAATTTTTTCGGAAAAAATATGGTCGCGGCTTAAATAGTTTTTTGCTTTGTTTTTTGCCACCAGATAAAGCCAGGCCGCGGGGTTTTTGGGGACACCTTTATAAGGCCAGGTTTCCATTGCGGTTAAAAAAGTTTCACCGGCAATATCTTCTGCGATCTCCATATTCTCCACACCGAAAGTTTTGCAAAGAACAGCAGTTATCTTCCTGAATTCTGTCCTGAATAGATGTGGTATTAATTCCTGCTCATTCATAGCAAATGTTACGAAATTAGAGAAAATCAACAATCAGCCCTCATTCATTCATGCATGCCGGAATGAGGGTTGATTAGATTTTTATTCTTTAATGAACGCCGTCCCCTTTAGCAATTTTCCGAACTTCAACTGTGTTCCCGTCCCCTTGTAAAACAGGACAGCCCTTCGCAAATTCAACCGCTTCTTCTACAGAATCGGCCTTCACAACAATATAACCGCCAATGGTTTCCTTAATCTCGCCAAAAGGGCCGTTGGTGACTACGTTGTTATAATGCACCACGCGGCTTTCATCAAAAGGTAAACCGGTGCCCGAAACAAATTTGTTTTGGGCGGCAATTCCGCCTATCCAGTCCATTGTTTGTTTCATCCAGATCTGGATCTGTTCAGGCGAAGCCACTTTATTGCCGTCCTCGTGCCTGAAAATCAACATAAACTCTTTCATATTACTTAAATTTTAAAGGTCTGCCTGCCGGCAAACGGGTTATTGAATATATTAATTATACCTCAATAACAAATGGTTTTTTGAAAATTGGACAGGGGGGCAAAGAATATTTTAAAGCTTTAAAATATCAGTATTCCTTACAGCTAAGTTCGGAAGATTTGCCGGGGTTTTTGTAGTTGAAAATTGAATTTACCCGGTTATGCAGAAACAGGAAGGAAAATAAAGGGCAGCTGATACAGGTACACATAGCTAACAGTATCAGCTGCCGTTGTAAACAGCACAATAACCTACCTCCAGGCCTTATACTGATTGATCAGCCCGTTGGTTGATGAGTCATGCGAGGTAATGGCGCCATCATCTTTTAATTCAGGTAATATTTTACCGGCTAATTGTTTGCCCAGTTCAACGCCCCATTGGTCAAAGCTGTAAATATTCCAGATAATGCCCTGCACAAATATCTTATGCTCATACATAGCTATTAATGACCCAAGGCTGCGCGGTGTTATTTTTTTAACAAGGATGGAATTGGTTGGCCTGTTGCCTTCAAACTCTTTAAACGGCGCAAGCTTCTCAATTTCCGCCTGGCTTTTGCCTGATTTTTTTAGCTCATCAACTACCTCTTCATGGCTTTTTCCATTCATTAAAGCCTCGGTTTGAGCAAAAAAGTTTGATAACAGCATTTTATGGTGTTCGCCCAGCGGGTTATGGCTTTGTGCCGGGGCGATGAAATCGCATGGGATCAGTTTGGTACCCTGGTGGATCAGCTGGTAAAAAGCATGCTGTCCGTTGGTGCCGGGTTCGCCCCAGATGATCGGCCCTGTTGAATATTCCACGGCGTTGCCGTTACGGTCCACGTGTTTGCCATTGCTTTCCATATCGCCCTGTTGAAAATAAGCTGCGAAACGGTGCATGTACTGGTCGTACGGCAAAATGGCATTGGTTTCAGCCTCAAAAAAGTTATTATACCAAATACCGATCAAAGCCAGCAGCGTGGGAATATTTTGCTCAGGCTCCGCAGTTTTAAAATGATTGTCCATGGCATGTGCGCCATCCAATAGCTCAATAAAGTTTTCAAAGCCTATGCTTAGGGCAATAGACAAGCCGATGGCGCTCCATAAGGAATAACGTCCGCCAACCCAATCCCAAAACTCAAACATATTTTTGGTGTCAATCCCAAACTTCGAAACGCCCTCACTATTGGTTGACAACGCTGCGAAATGCTTGGCCACCTCACCTTCCGCGCTTCCGCCGGCTAAAAACCAGTCGCGGGCGCTATGGGCATTTGCCATGGTTTCCTGCGTAGTGAAGGTTTTTGAAGCTATAAGGAACAGCGTAGTTTCCGGGTCAAGGCCTTTTAGCGTTTCGGCAATATGGGTACCATCAACATTCGACACAAAGTGCATGTTCAAATGGTTTTTGTAAGCCTTCAATGCCTCTGTAACCATTACCGGGCCAAGGTCAGACCCACCGATGCCGATATTAACCACATCGGTAATCGCCTTCCCGGTAAATCCCTTCCAGCTACCCGAAATAATAGCTTCGCTAAATGTTTTGATTTGCCCCAGTACGCGGTTTACATCGGGCATTACATCTTTGCCATCAACATAAATGGGTGTATTGCTGCGATTGCGTAAAGCAATATGCAATACCGGCCTGCCCTCTGTGGCATTGATCCTTTCGCCGCTGAACATGGCATCTATTGCCTTGTTTACTGAACATTCTTTAGCCAGTTGCATCAGCAAGGCTACAGTTTGTTCGTCGATACGATTTTTTGAATAATCAAGCAGGATATCTTCAAACTGAAGGGAGAATTTTTTAAAGCGTTGATCATCAGTTTCAAATAGCTCTTTAAGACTTTGTGATACGATGTCAATATAATGGTCAGTTAAATATTTATAGGCCTTTGTTGTAGTAAAATCAGTGTTTGGCAGCATAATTGAATAATTTTTACAAAAATAACATTTAAAAATTAGGTCAGTATTAAATCTGAACAAAGCCATACCTGGCTCATTCAAACATTATAAACTTTGCTTTGTTTTATATTAAAACAATTGTCAAATATTTAAC
>JBIOHE010000388.1:0-3924 GCA_044448725.1 Sphingobacteriales bacterium
ACCAGCGGCTATTCAGGTAGCGGATGGCCGGCATACAATCCTGATTTTCCCGGTAATACAAGCCAATATATGGTGTTAAAAAACGGTGTAATGGCTCCTGCCGAAGGGAATACCTACTCTAATTATGCAATTCTTATGAATGCAGCACAATGGGTACCGGCAGCTAATATTAATGACCCGGTTGACAATTGGGCGTTTAAATTTGAAGTAAGCGTGCCGAAAGCCTGGAATGGCGGTACCATTGATATTTTAAGCGGGGTTAGCGGCTACGTAGCCAGATGGGAACCATGGCAAAAAACCGCAACTACCCTGGTGCCGTACACTACAAACCGGTGGATAACGGTAACTATTCCTTTGTCGTCGTTTAAGGCGCCAGATCCTACGCTCGGCGAAGGTGAAGGGGCTTCCATAGCCAAAATTTCCGATTTGGTGACCAACTCGGGAAATACCGCATGCACAATATATATACATAACTATAGCAAGTCGGCAACAGCAACAGGCTTTTATGGTGCTTTTGACAATATCAGGTGTGTAAAAATTAAATAAGCTATAGCCCCGCGGCAGTATATTGCTGCGGGGCTTTTTAACCAATTGAAAAATTACCCTTTTTTCGATAAAACAAAATGAATATGAAAACAGTGATAATGAAATTCGGGACGGCGTACAAGATTATGGCAATATTATTTATTGCAATTTTATTTGTCGTTTCCTGCAAAAAAAACGATAAACCAACGCCGCAACTTACCATTGCTAATATAACAGATACCATACCCGCAGGAGGCGGCACCGTAGCCCTGGCATTTACTGTTAATGCTGCATGGAGTGTTGATACCACCGGTATAGGATGGCTGCATTTAAGTCAGACATCAGGCGGTAGCGGCGCTGCAACCATCAATTTAACAGGCGTGGCCAATAAATCAGGCATGAGGCGTTCTTTGCTTTTAAACCTAAATTCAGCTAACGGTCAAAGCAGGCGGATTACGGTGTTACAGGATGCTAACATTTTTCCATCCTATAATACATCTGCCATAGCTCCCGATGCAACAGGCATGGGTAGCACCGCTACGCAATTAGCTGCAAATATTACAATGGGATATAATATTTATAACACATTGGAAGCCCCGGGCGAAACTGGTTGGGGAAACCCAAAAATTACTCAATCGCTTATTGATGTGATAAAACAAAGTGGCTTTAATGCCATACGGATACCTTGTAATTGGAACTCTTATGCAAATCAGACAACCGAACAAATAGACCCGGCCTGGCTTGCCCGGGTGAAACAAGTGGTGCAATATTGCGCTAATGACAATATGTATGTTATGCTTAATATCCACTATGATTTTGGCTGGCTCGATTGCACAGCTACAGGTGCTAAACAAGATACCATTAACGCCAGGCAAAAGGCCCTTTGGGAACAAATAGCCACAACGATGCGGGGTTTTGACGAACATTTGATGTTTGCCAGTGCCAACGAACCCAATGCCTCGGATGTTCCAACATCTATTACCTTAATGCGTTATCACCAAACGTTTATTAATGCAGTGCGCAGTACCGGTGGTAAAAACACTTATCGTACTTTAATTATTCAGACACCTAATACATCAATTGATTTGGCTAACCAATACCTAAATGCGGGTAATGTGTACAAACCAGTCAAAATGCCTGTCGACCCGACACCTAATAAAATGATGTTGGAGTTCCATTATTATACCCCGTCGCAATTTGCCATTTTATCTGCCGATGCTGGTTGGGGGAAAGAATGGTATTTTTGGGGGACCAACTTTCATACAACTAACCCGTTATTCCTGGACCGAAACCCGACATATGGTGAGGAACATTACGTGGATTCTATACTTAACACGATGAAAGTCAACTTTTCTTCGAAAGGAATGCCGTTAATTATGGGCGAGTTCGGAACGGGATATCACGCAGATAAATTAATAGGACACCCTGCAGATTCGCTATTGTCGGTAAATTCCGTGATGCATTTCTTAGGTTACCTAACAAAAAAAGCCAAAGCAAATGGTGCGCTGCCGTTTGTATGGGCCAGCGATGCTATTAACCGACAAAATAACACTATCGGAAACCAGCGGACATTGGATTCGCTGAAAAAAGGCGCAGGGCTTTAAGATAAAGGCAATACAGTGTTCTGTAAAGCCTTAAAATGAATGTGTTGTTTCTTTTATAATTGATTTTAAACCGGGGTAATTGCCCCGGTTTAAATCAATTCATCATTCGCATCCATTGCCACTTAATAGGCTCAAATGGCAACAATTACCTTGAACTATATTTTTTTATTCATTATTTGATCAATCCGCATTATTTTGAAATACAAATTTCTTTATTTGGCTATCGCCGTACTTTTTTCATTCTTTTTAATTCCCGGTATAGCGAATGCCCGGATATTGTCTTTCCGTGCAGACAATAATACTGTTTCATTTAAGCTTGCAAATGGCTTAATGCAATTAAAAATATGCAGCGAGGATATTGTTGAAGTGAAATACACCATTTTAAACGCATTCTCTGATAAAAAATCATTGGTCGTTAATAACGAATGGCTTAAGCCTGTTGTTTTTAACATTACCGATGATAGCGAAACTGTACAGATATCAACGAAGAGATTGAAAATTACTGTCGACAAAAAATCAGACGCTATAACCTTTTATGACATTAATGGCAAGCAGCTTTGCGCTGAATATGGTGATAGCAATAAAGTTATGCAGCCGTCAACTGTTGCAGGGATCGAAACCTATAGTTGTCAAACGCAATTTAATTCACCGGCTAACGAAGCACTGTTTGGTTTAGGCTGCCACCCGCTTGATTCGCTGTCCATCGATTATAAAGGAAGGAATCAGAATATGGCTATTCAGTACCTTACCGGCGCCATACCGGTTATGTTATCAACCCGTGGATACGGATTGCTTTGGGATAACTACTCAGCCTCGAATTTTTATGGGGGCGAAGGCAACAATACCCGTTTTAAATACGTTTCCGAAAGCGGTAAGCAAATAGACTATTATTTTTTCTACGGCCCCGATTTCGATCATATCATAAATCTTTACCGGACTACTACGGGTAAAGCACCAATGTTCCCAAAATGGGCATTCGGGTTATTTCAATCGCAGGATAAATATACGGGTCAAAGCGAAATACTCAAGGTAAAAGATAAATACCGGGATAATCATATCCCGCTTGATGCAATTGTTCAGGATTGGTACTATTGGGAACCGTTGCCTATAGGATCTCATGTAATGAATCCGCAAAGATATCCTGATCCCAAAGCGATGATTGATGCACTTCATAAAGATCATGTACATGCGATGATCTCTATCTGGCCGGTGCTTGGTAAAGGAACGCCAAACTTTGATACTCTTAAGGCAAATGGATTTTTGACCGATATTACCTGGGATAACTTTGTTACCCATACTTTCGATACTTATTATGATGCACATAATCCATCTGCGCGGAAGTTATACTGGCAACAAGCACGCGACAGTTTAATTAAGCGTTATGGCTGGGATGCCTGGTGGGTAGATCAGTGTGAGCCTGATAATGGCTTGCTGCTTGACGCGCGCAGAAAAAGCGAATTCAGTGTTGGGAAAGGGATTGATTATTTTAATACTTATTCACTTGAGCATACAAAAGGCTTATACAATGGCTGGCGAAATGATATCGGCGGTAAAAGAGCTTTCTTTTTAACCAGGCAGGCATTTGCGGGACAACAACGCAACGGCACAACCCTTTGGTCGTCCGACATCAGCTGCACCTTTGCAGCCTTTAAGCAACAAATTCCACAGGGGATCAATGCCTGCACTTCCGGGATTCCGTATTGGACATCTGATATCGGCGGTTACCATTACAATTGGGCTGCGCCGGATTGGTCAAAACCCGAGAATCAGGAGCTGTTTACCCGTTGGTTTCAAT